>JBATFE010000284.1:0-13870 GCA_049664445.1 Gammaproteobacteria bacterium | reverse complement strand
GCGCTCGATGGCGATGGCAAGGCCCAGTGCCAGGATCAGCACTATCGGGTACATGAATAAGCCGCCGGACTGGAAGAATCCGACAATGGTGGTGTAGGCGTCCATAGGGTGCTCCTGTTTACCGTGTGGTTTGTAGAAAATCCCTGCTCGCTTTGGGAGAGAGCCGGGTTGAGGGAGGTTGAACACATCCAGTGTTGTCGGGCATCCCCTCTTCCCGGCCCTCTACCGGAGGGAGAGGGAGTTGTTGTTCATGCCAAAGCGTTCTACGTCATCCAGATTACTGATGTGTTCATTCAATACCGTGAACTGCTTCGTAGTACTCGAGTTCCCTGAGGAACACATCACGGTCTACCGGTGCGAGGATTTCATCGACAAGGCTGTTCATGGGACGGCCAGCCAGTTCACCGGCCTCGGCCGATTTCCATGGGACGATGTGCAGAGCCTTCGGTAATTCACGGTTACCGACAATGGTGGCGCCATCGAGTGTCAGTGTGTCCTCGGCCTGTGCCTGCAAGGCCGTGCACAGCAGCATGGCAGGCAACAGGCCGTGTTTCACTGTCCATTTCATGGCTTCACCTTCGCAGTCACGTTGTCGCCGGGGTTGCGTGTCTCCAGATCGGCAATCCATGCCAGTAAGCGGGGATCGTCAGACGCGGTGATTTGCCGGTAGCGCTGGTAATGTTGCAAGGCCTGGCGCGGATTCGGCAGGTAGCGGTCATAGAGGATGCCAAGGTTCCAGTGGATGTTGGTGTTGTCCGGGTCGCGTCGCAGCGCCTCCTCGTAGATGAATTGCGCTTCATCAAGACGGCCGTGACGCCGGTAGAGCATGCCGAGCTGGTTGTAGGCCTCGATATTCCGGCTGTTGGTATCGATAGCTTTCTTGAAGGCACTTTCTGCACCGGTCTGATCTCCGAGCATGGTCCGGGTAATGCCCAAGTTGACCCAGGGTCCGGAGAGTGAGGGTTGTTGGGTCGTTATTTCAGTGAGTTGCTCGCGTGCGGCCTGCCAATGTTCGGCCTGCATGGATTCCAGCACTTGCTGGTATTCGGTCTTTGTAGCCGCGGTAGGTGTCGCGGAGACCGATGTCTGTATTTGGGCAGTTGTACAGCCATTCAGGAAATGGAGGCAGAGTGCGAGGAACAGTAATGCTAATGCACGCTTCAATGCCTTACCCCCTCTCCCGGAGAGAAAAGCAATCCCATCATCAGGATGTGACGTTTTATTGAAGTGCAGTGACATAGGGTGCCCCTCTTTCCAGTTTGGCGTACTGGGCCGGTACCAGTTGCGCCAGTTGTTGCAGGCTTTTTTCGATCCAGGCGTTGTAGAGGCCGGACGCGATGCGTTGCACATTGGTTTCATGTAGCGTGATGGCCTGCTCTTCAAACGGATAGGCCTGTTCTTCCAGCAGGATGTTGTATTGCTCCAGGGGCTCGCCGCTGAGGTTCGCTGGCCGTTGTGATTCCAGCAAAGCGACGCCCAGCTCCGTGTAGATCTGCGCCGTGTGAAAGGTGGCAGCCGTGGTGACTTCCGCGACCTGGTAAGCGGCGGCCTGTTCGTATTGTTGCATGGCCGATTGCATCAGGCGCTTCTTGGTGGCGAGACTCTTTTTCAGTGGCAAGACCAGTCTTATGTGACGGTAGTTCTCATGGGCATGATCAGCAAGCGTCAGTTGTGCATGCGCGGCAAGATAGCGGGTGCGGTCGCTGCGTTGTGCACCCGCCTGCCGGTCCGCCTGGATGATGTCCGTCAACCAGCGCTGCAGCTCCGCGAGGTTGTTGCTGGCCGCGTAATGTGTGGCAATCCGTTGCCGTGCCTCGACGGCCTGTTCAACGGGTTGCGGAAATTGCTGGATGTAGTGCTGGTACATCATGACCGCCTCCTTCGGTTGCCTGGCCGTGGTATACAGTTCTGCTGCTTGCCAGAGCGCCTCGCGGCGCAGCGTCGGGTCTTCATGGCTATAACCGATGCGCTCGAATTCCCTGGCGGCCTGCAGCGGTTGTTTCTCGGCCAGGTAGGCCGTGGCGAGGCGTCGCGTTACCTCGTCCTGGCGTGGATCATTCGGGTAGCTGTTACGGAAGCGGTCCAGCATGGCGGCAGCCTGTGACCATTGTTGCAGTGACAATAATCCGGCGGCCGCATCGTATTCGGCGGTGGCCACGATGGAAGCCGTCGGTGTGGCTTCACGCACCCGCTGGAAATGGGCGACGGCGTCGGCGGTCTCGCCAGCCGCCTGCGCTGCTTCTCCCTGTTTGTAGATAGATGCGGCAAGTCGCTCATTTATATTGTCATATTCCCTATTGTTCCGTGGCATGCGCTGGCGTACCTGCTGGTAGGCGGCCTCGGCCTGCAGGAAATCGCCCTGCTCAAAGTACGCATGTGCCTGTACCGTCCAGGCAACCCGTTGCTGTGCGGCAGTGGCCTGCTCGCTTGCAATGACTGTCTGCGCAACCTGTATTGCCCGTTCCTGGTCACCGCTGGCCAGCAGCTGTTCGCTGCTGCGGGTGAGGACAGCCATGGCCTGCGGATGCTGCGGGAAGGTGCTGGCAAAGCGGATGGCATGCTCGATCGACTGCTGGTGCCACGCCCGTTGTGCGCTGCCAGTCAGGCGCTGTTCCTGTTTGTCATAGGCAAGCACCGCCGCATAACCGGCAGCCGCTGCGTTCTTGTGAGGGGTGTAGTCATAGGCAGTTATTTCGTATTCCCGCGCGGCCTGCTGGTAGTCGCCGGATTCGAATAACAGTTCCGCCAGCAGGAAATTCATTTGCGGCGCGTCCTTATCCTCCCTGAATGAACCCAGGTAGCGCCGGTACCAGTGTGCGGCCTGCTGGTAGTCTTGCGGCTTCTTGTCCTTCTGTGCCAGTGCATGGTAGTGACGGGACAGGTCGGTCATGGCCAGCTTCAGGTAATCCAGTACCTGCGGGTTGTCCTCTGGCGAGTAATGCTGCCAGTATTCGCTTTGCAGGTTGTACTGATCAACCAGTGCTTCCTTGCTCTCCAGCACCAGTGTCGGGAATTTGCCTTGCTGGTAGGTCTCGATAACGCGCATCTGGAAACCGGGCGCCAGACGATGGATGGGGTTTTGTGTCACGAATGCCTGAAAGGTTTGCGCAGCATCGTTATAACGTTCCTTCTGCAGGTACAGCAGGCCGAGGTTGTCATAGATGATGTATTCGTAATGGCGCGTGCCGCGTTGCTTGAAATACTCGGCCACCCCATCGGCACCCTGCCCGTAGGAGAAACTCAGGCTGACAACGCGCAGGGTGTCATCCACCAGTTCGCGTCGCGCACGGCTCAGCTGGTCGAGTTGCGCAATGCCCGCTTCGGTATCCTGCAGTTCCAGATCAAGGAGTGCCATGAAGGCATCCAGTGATTCATCCAGCTCTGACAGCTTGAAAAGGCACCAGCCGCGCTTGTAGAGCGACTGCTGGTAAAACGGATTGTCTACGTCGCTATTGACCACTGCGCGGTAGGACTGTGCGGCGTTGTCGTAGTCCCGTTGTTCGAACAGGATCTCGCCGCGCCTGAACTGTGCCTCCAGTACATATTGACTCTGCGGATACTGTTGTACGAGGGATGCCAGTGTATCGAGCGATTGTAGCGGCTGGCCATCCATCTCATAGGCGCGCGCGAGTTGGTAGAGCACCGAGTCGTTGTCGGCGCGCTGTGGATAGAGTGACAGTACACTCTGGTACAGTTCGATGGATTCGTGTGCCTCTATCGGCTGTAACTGCAGGGTGTCCGGAGTCGCCTGACCGGCTTGCGGCAGTTCCTCTTTTTCCAGGTTCAGGTCGGCAATGCGACGCATTGCGTGCGGGCGTGCATCCGACTCGTCACCGCTGTCAAGAAAAGACCGGTAGGCGGAGATGGCCTGCATTTCAGTGGATGATACCGGCGTGTCTACAAGTTTTACCGGACGTTTGCCGAGGCTTGCGATGGTGGGTTCATCGTCTCCGTGCAATACCGAGCAGGCACTCAATAGCGTGGCAATTATCGCGATGGCAGGCAGTACGGGATTCATTGTACGCTCCCCTCACCTGCCGGCTGTTGCAGCGCATCGTCATAGGTTTGTGCAAGGGCGAAACGTGCCTGGATGATATAGGCATCGATGCGCTGCTGTTGCTGCTCCAGTTCATTGACGGCGAGATGCTCCAGTTGCCTGCCTTGTGCAAGCAGGGTGGTATCCGTCTGTGCTGACAGTTCCTGGATGCTTGCCCTGTTGCCGGCAATGCGTAGCTTGAAATCACCAAAGCCGGACGGGGCATCGAGGTTGGCCTGTTGCAGGCTGTCGATGCCTTGTTGTGACCCGGCTATCAGGGTGTCCAGTTCGGTTAGTTGCTTCCTGGCCTGCCACAGGCGTGATTTGTAGTCGTTCTGAAATTGCCAGACGAGGATGCCACGCAGGCGTTGCTGCTTGTCGCGCAGTATGGCGGTATCGGAGTTATCCGGTAGTTGCGCCAGTCGCTCACCGATAGTTGCCAGTTGTTGCCACTGCCGGGCCTCTTCAGGGTTCGCCAGTGCGGCGGCATCGCCCGTTGTCTCGATGCGGGCAAGATCTTCGGCCAGTGCGTCACGGCGCTGTTGCAGTTGCTGCAGGCGTGTGCCCTGCAGTGCCTGTTGTGCCTCGGGACGGTGTGTCTCATAGCGCGCCTGCCGGCCGGCGAGCATATCGTCGTAGGCGGCGATAGCGTTCTTCCAGCCGGATAGATTGTCTTTCAGTACAAGCAGATCGCGGTAATTCTTTACCGCTTCCTGAAAGTCATGCGAGGACATGAGTGTCAGCTGGTAGCGCAGCGCCGGTGCCTCGGAGTCGAGGTGCAGTTGCTGCATCCAGCCGTTGCCGGCGCCGAGGTCGTGTTGTTGCAGCAGGTTCAGCAGCCCGCCCTGGCGGATGGCGTGGATGGATTGATCCAGTTTCTGCCGTTCCTCGATCAACTGCCTGATGCCATCGTTGTAGTGCTGCACGGCGCGTCCGTGCAGGTTCATCTTCGTCATGGCATAGGGAATGGCCAGCAATGATTCCTGTACCGCCGGGTCGGTGCTGTCACGGCTGCTCAGTTCCAGCCACGGCACCAGCGCCGCAGCAAAGTTCTCGCTATCGGAATTTGCCCAGCCGGTGCCGAGCAATGCCCTGTTCGACAGCGGGCCTTCGAGACGGACACGCTCCAGTGTCTTGCGGGCCATCTCCGGATTGCCGTCTTGCAGGTAGCTATAGCCGAGTGCCAGGTTGGCCTTGTCACGCAGCAGGCGCAGTTCCTCGTCGCGACCGTGGATATCACCGATCCGATCAAGTTGTTTTGCGCCTTGCTGTTGTTGCTGGTCCCGGATCAGGGCAATACCGAGGTTGTAGTTCAGGAACGGTGTCCAGCGCTGGCCACTGCGGGCATCCAGCAACAGGCTAATGGCCGCCTGGTTGTTGCCCTGTTGCAGCAGCAGCAGACTGTGCAGGTTGATCGCGGCCGTACGGGTTGCGGCTGTCATGCTTCCCTGCACGCGCTCTATGGCCTGCAGTGCCGCGGTCATATCACCGCGTTGCCAGGAGATCTTGGCAAGATAGAACAAGGCACGGTTGCGCGTGCTGACGTCGCTGGTCTCATCACTGAGCAGGCGTTGAAAGATGCGGTTGGCCTCGTCTCTCAGACCATAGGACAGGTCGAGACCACCCAGCATCAGTTCGGCCTCTGCCGCATGATTCGGCAGGCGTTGCTGCTGTTGGGCAATCTGCAGTCGCACAATGCTGTTGAAGTAGTCCTGCTGGAAGTAATGGTAGAGCACCTCGCCGTATTGCAGGTCCCTGACTGATGACGGTGGTGCGTCTGCGGCGGCCAGGGTGCGCATGATCCCGATCAGGCACAGCAGCAACAGCCGTGAGCAGGTGAAAGCCGGCATGCCGGTTATTCCCATTCCCTGATGCTGAAATCAGGCTGCTCGCTACTGTCGTTATCGACAATCTTCAGTTCAATGAATCGGGCTCCGAGCGTCTTGGTGAGGACATGGCTGGCGCCACGGCGGTATTCGCGGCCATTGGGCCCCTGGCCGGTAAAGATGGCAACCAGTTCGTGTTCACCGGCCTTCAGATTACCCATGTAGAGGCGCTGCACGCCGCCCTGGTGCAGGGCTTCCACCTCGCGTTGTGTATAGAGGTAGTTGCTGACGACCTTGTCGTTGATCTTCAGCTGTACCGAATCAAGGCTGAAAAACTCACCGATGTCGAGGGACAGAAACACCGCGACCTGGGTGTTCGCGGGATACAGCAGTTCTTCTTCAAGGATGAACAGTTCCCGGTTGAGCGCCAGTACGTCCTGCTTCAGGGACTGTATTTCTTCGTCGAGACTTGCCGTCGTGCCGGCTGTGTGTGCGGCCGGCTCTGCGGCAACTGTGGTGCTGCAGAATATCAGCAGCACAATCCAGAAACGGAACGGGACTGGAAAATGGCATTTCAGGGGCATGACATGCGGTCTCCGTAAACACAGCAGCGACTGCCGACCGGCAGCCTGTGACAAGTGTGCAGAAATTCGCATCGAGAGGATGCGCAGAACATCACAGTTTGGCTGTGATGTGATTAGGCAAGTGGTAAATCCATTTGCGGATGTGATCCGCGCCTATAGCTGGTTGATGAAAAATATTACTGGATCCGTGCGAGTCCGGTTGAATAATGCATACGTCCCCGGTTATCGATGATGACGGCCTCGGTATCAGGTATGGAATTGATTAACTGCAGACCGTCATTGACGCCGAGCACAAACACACTGGTAGACAGTGCATCCGTATCCGTTGCCACTGAGCCGATAATGCTGGAACTTTGTACCTCGTGAGACGATTTTCCGGTACCCGGGTTGAGTATGTGGTGGTAGCGCACACCGTCCTCTTCAAAAAAGCGTTCATAATCACCGGAGGTGGAGATGGCAGAATTTTCCAGTGGAATCATCGAGACGATGCTGTCCTTGTTCCGTGGATGGCGGATGCCGACATTCCAGGGTCTGTCCCGGCGCCTGCCGATGACGCGCGAGTCGCCACCGGCGCTGACAATGGCATTCTCGATGCCGGCCGTTCGCAGGATCTCCATGCTGCGATCAACGGCATAGCCTTTGGCAATACCGCCAAGGTCTATGCGCACACCCCGGCGCAGGAACTCAATGGTGGAGGCTTGCGGGTCAATCTTTACATGACGGTAATTGATGGCAGGCAATGCCTGCTCGAGTTGCCCGTCGCTGGGCCTTTTACCCTTGCGATAGTCATAATACTGTCCTGCACTGGCATAGGTGATATCAAAGGCGCCCGCCGTGATAACAGAATAATCCAGCGCGCGCACGATCAGCGACAAAAGTTCCGTGCTGACGGTAACCGGTCTGTCTGCGGCATGGGTGTTGATAAAGGACAGTTCGCTGTCGGGCTTGTAGGTGCTCATCAAGTCATCGATCCGCTGCATTTCGTCCATTACCGCCTGTGTCAGTGTCCTGCCCTGTGTAGCGTCTTCATGCCAGAGTTCAACGTTGATGGCTGTGCCCATGATAGCGGCTTCCTGGTGGACCCAGTCGGCGCTGGTATTGAAGGACCACAGCAGCAACATGGACAGGATAAAGAGACGCATGTGACGCGCCCGACACTCAAACGTGTTGTGCCTGCATGGCATGAGACTGTACGGCCGGGTCATGATGCCTATATCGTCCCGGTCACAATGGGATTGAACGCGGTCAGTTTGTCCATGAGCGCAGCATTACCGAGGCCATGGTTCGGGAACAGGCCCGTAAAGTTGGCCTGCTCGCCATGCAGTGCCATGTAATTCAGTATCACGGTCTCGACCAGCAGGTTGACCTGGTTGGCAGCCGGTGTGGCATTGGTCTCGACAGAACCGTCACTGCGAAAATGCCCCAGTTGCTGGTGCAGGGCCTGTTCAACCATGTCTGCACCGAGCAACTGTGGCCTTGATCCGGGGTTGTAGACGAGAAAGAATGAAGCGGCGGTTGAAGAGTTATCACCGGTCCAGACACCCTTTCCGCCGCCCGTCTGTGTGTCATCGGTCATGCCGTTGCTGAATACGGATCCATCACTGAATACGTAGACCATCAAGGGCACACCGTTGCCATTGTTGGCGCGTGCCGCGTACTCCAGGCAGGCGCCGATGCAGCGCCCGGCACGCAGGTCAAGTAGTTCACCGGTGGTGCGGTCGCCGGTGTGATAGTCATAGCCACCGAGGGTGATGGTGCCGGCACCGGCGAAACCGTTGATGACCATTTTCATGACGGAGGCGGTTTTGCGAAACTCGCTGTCATTGTTGAATTCGGTCTGGCCGAATATACCGCCGGGTCCGACTATATCGGGATCAAGTGCCGGATCGAGCGTGGTCGGGTCACCAAAACGGTCGGCAATGTCTGCTGCCTTCACATAACCGCATTGCACCAGGTCCTTGATAATGGCATCTGCCGTGACCCGGGTATGAACCTGGTCGAGTTTCATGCGGCTGATACGTTCAATGGACTCCATCACGGCGACCGCGTCATCCTGGCTGAGCACACCGATCAACTGGCCGGTATCGACCATGCCGGTGACATCGGACGGTCGGTCCACCTTGGTGGGACGGATTGACGGATCAATGAGCATGGCCGGTGCCATGGAGTTTCCACCGGAGTCTGAACTGCTTGAACCGATCAGTGACAACAGGCTGCCATCTGCGCCGGCACGTGCGATGCCGTACATGGGATTGTGCGGATTGTTACCGGTATCGTTATCCGAGCGCGCCGGGATCACGGCACCATTGATTTCAGCACCGCGACCCAGCGCCTTTTCCTGTATACCCTGCAGCATCGCACTGCTGGCATGAAAGCCGAGACCGAAGTCTGTGTTGATAAAACTGTTACCGGTCAGTGGATTTATCGAGTCCGGTGTCATGTCACCCGGCAGCCCCAGTTTGCTGTAACCTGCGGTACTCAGGGAATCCAGTTGCCCATCCTGTTTTCCGACCAGTACATTGGAACCGGCGATATTCGCACCACCGGCCAGGTCAAAACAGATAAACGGGATTTTGCCGGCGCCGAGAGACTTGATGCCGCAGCTGGTCTTTAACGCTTCCAGGTCCGGGGACAGGTCCGCGGCGGCGCTGCGCGGGTTGGCAAACAGGCCGAAGAACGTCGGTGCGGTCACGAGGCCAAGCCCTGAAATAAGCCCCTGCCCCAGCAAGTCACGGCGGCTGATCGGGCGGCCATGATCATTCAGGCGCAGGGGTTCATTCAGTCGACGGTGGTTGGATTTTCTGGCCATGCAATACTCCCGGTAGTGTTTTATTGAATCAGCATGGCGGCACTGCCAAGCATGGCGGCACAGGTCGCCTTCACGACTTCCCGCGTGCGTGTCACCGTCGCGCAGCTCGGTGAAGGACCATTGGCGCAGGCCGTCAGGATGAGTATCAGGTCGTCGAGTTCACTGATGACCAGTGCCGGGTCGGGCTGTGTAGTCAAGCCGGTATTCATTATCCTGTCCAGCAGTGGCTGGATGACCTGGTCACGCTGGGTAGCCGTATTAAAGGCATTGTCTGCTGTCTGGTTAAAATCAAACTGCGGAAAATAGTCCGTGCGCAGCACCTCGCCGTTGTTATCTACCAGCGCGCTGCAATATTCGATGGCCAGTTGCGAGACTGCCATCTGGTGTGCCGAGAGAAAGCCCTCGATATTTTCAACGGTAGGCAGCTGTTGCCTGACGGTCTCGAATACAAGGTCTACATCTGGCTGTTCAGGGTTGACCCGGGTAATGGCGGCCATACTGGCATTGATCTCGTCAAAATTACGCAGTCCGACATCGGCGGCCTCCGGCAGATCGGGCGGTGTGCCGGGTTGCAGTGGCTGCGGCTCAAGTACAACATGGGTACTGTTTCCAAAAACCTCGAAGCTAAGAAAGAATTCGTCTGATTCAGGTCCTTTTTCCAGTGCGATGATGGTGCCCAGTGCGGACAGTTTCTGGCCCATGCCGGGTTGATACTGTGCACTGCTGAGGGTGGCATCCAGGTTCTGGTAGGCCTGACCAACGCTGGCCTCCTTACCGTTGATTCCAATACGCATACCCATTACCGGGATATTGACTGGTGTGGCGTCGGCATCCAGGATGATAAATAGCGGGTCATTGAACAGATAGCTGTAGTTGTCGAACTGGCTGACCTGCAACATGACATAGGAGTCCGGAATGCCGCTGTGATCACTGACGTTAAACAGTAAAAAGAATTTCTCACCGACGCCTGCTTCAAAGTTCTGCACGATCTGTGCATTGGTGAGGGCGCGGTTATGGATGGCGACCAGCCGCAACCGGCCCTGCCACTGGCGGTCACCGGAGACCTCGTTACCCAGCAGAAAGGCAAAGCTGTCGTCCCAGTCAATCAGGCTGCCACCGGCAACCGGGTCACTGTCACCGGTAAAGATGCCATTCACGTAAATGCGGCGGCCCCTTACCGGGTCATAGGTTGCCACGACATGCTGTTGCGTTGCCTGCAGGTCTTCATCGGCATCAGCGGTAGACAGTGATGGGTCACCATTGGGGTCTGTGTTGGTGTTGCGCTGCAGGAAGTTGTAGTTGTATTGCGTTTGCCCAAGGGTGAAATTACGCGCATTGGTGCCGGCTGAATAACTGATAATGCGTGCCGGACCTTCCTGGGTGACGTTGGCGGGAACTACCCAGGCTTCAATCGTGTATTCACCGGTAGCGGTGATCAGCTCATGCAGCTTGCGGCTGCTTGTTGTCGAGGCCTGTGCCCTGCCATTGGTGATATCGATGCCCCAGCCGCCTACCCAGCCGGTGTTGCCGCTGAGCGTCAGGTGCATACCCGGTTCCACGCCACTGGTATCGAACGCGGTGTCTCCCTGCCCGGTCTTGAACTGGTACAGCGCGATGACATTCGCTTCATGGCGGCTACCACCACTGGCCACGATACCATCAGGCAATGTCAGCGCCTTGCTGGTGACAAGTTGTGGATTTATTTGTGTCAGCGGGATCTGTCCGGCAAACGCGGCAATGGCTGACTCCATGGTATCGGCGTCATTCAGGCAGTCAGTTGTCCAGCAATTATGAAATTCTTCACCCAGCCGCAGCACGAAGCGTGAGTTCGCGGGATTATCCAGGTCAATCTTCGGTTTGGCAGCCTCATAGGCGGTATCGGGGTCACTGTCCGCAAAGAAGGGAGACTGTGCATTGGCGGCCGAATCCACATGGCAGCTGGCACAATGCGCCGTTAGCAGGGGATGCACGGTAGTGGCGAACAGATTTGAATCGGCGGGGAAACTTTTACTGTCACCCGGGTCTCGCAACGGGGGTGCAACAAGTTCAATTATATTGCCGCCACCGGCAAACCCGCCGGCCCAGGCGGTGATATAGGCCGTGATGACATCACCACAGGCACTGTCACTGTCCAGCCAGCAGTTATGACCGCCTGCTACCTTGGTTACCATGCGTGAACTGGCCGGGTTGGCGAGATCAACGATGCCATTGGCCTGGGCATAGGCCAGGTTGACGTCATCCATGCGCACGAATGTGGGTAACTGGTCGCCGCTGCCGTGACAGGCACCACAGCGATTCTGTTTATTGAGGTTTTCCCAGACATTCAGCCTGAATGCCTGTACATCGGCTGTCGATGCTGCCGGGCCGGAATAACTGGACGTCGAGGTGGTAAATGCCAGCGGATTTTCTGTCGTGCTTTCACCGCCACAGGCGGAAAGCATGGCAGCGACTAGCAACACTGCCGCATGTCGATGCACGATGACAGGCAGGATTGATTGTATGCTGTGATTCATTGTTTATTCGCCCATGCAGTAGACGGCAACTTCTGCAAACGCCGTTTTCATGTTGTAGTTGTCCGCCTTGAAACTGGCGGTGGTGATATCCACCTGGTTACGGTCAGCCGCATTGCCCGGTTCACGTAAACAAACCGTCCTGAAGGCTTTCTTCACCTGGCAACGCGCGAATGCCTCGCTGTTGGCAAGTTCTTTGCCCATTGATTTGGCGCCGGACCCGGATCCGGTCAGGTTGCTGTCCCAGCCCAGTAATGCATTTTGACCACTGCGCCAGTAGTTGTCCCAGCGGTCATCCGGCGTGATGAAGCCGTATTTGAAGGTGTCGGCATTGATGTGGTACTTGGGCTGTACGGAACCCGGCGTGTACTGGATACGCTGTGTGGTTTCATCGAAATTGTAGTAGGCAAACGCCTGCGCCATCGGGTCCATGCCGTTGTGACAACCGATACAGGAGTTTAGGAACAGACGGCTGTCACCGCCGGGACTGCGTGAAACATCCTGGCGGATGCGGTCTGGTGAATAACTGCTGTCCTTGACCTGCTCCATGTCATTGCACAGGTGATTCAGCAGGGTGAAGCGAAACATGGCGCGGTTTGTTCCCGCAACGAAAAATGCCTCTGCTGCAGCACGAGTCGTCATAACGCCCGCCGTTGCATTCGCCGGCAGATCGGTGACGGAGGACTGTGTGACGGCCTGCAGGTAAGTCTTCAGGTCGATACCCTGGTCCTCCAGGGCCCGGTAATGATCGTTGTCGGTCATTGAATAATCGGGCAGCCCCAGTGCCGGATCGCCTACATAGACCAGGTCGGCTGACAGCAGTTCGTTAAAGGGTGTTTTATCGCGAATCATGCCGATGACGGTGGCGGTGTAGTCGTTTAACGGCGCAAACAGTGTCCTTTCGCGGTTGCTCCAGGGGGCCGCAAAATTCTTCAGGGTAATGTTGTAGAAGGCCTTGTTGTCCATGGCGATAAGGGCTGCATCAATATCATTTCCGGCCATTAGCGCGGCTTCCATGTCATCAAGTACCGATTCCCCGGGTGGGATACCGGCCAGCCGGTCATGCAGGCGTTTCGCCTGACGACGTTCGAGGGCATCGGTGAAAGCGCTCGTTGAGAATGCCAGCAGGGCGAAGACAAGGACTGTCTTGCAGGTCCAGCGCTTGGTTGTTGTGTAATCAGGCTGTTTTGACAGACGCATAATCTCTTCCTGCAGTCATTGGTTTCTAGTTGGCGTTATCTCCATGGCTGACAATCCTGATGTTTGCAGGCGTGGCTTTCTGTGATTCTGTTCGCGGAACAGGCTTCGTTGACTGCCCTATAGTTCAACTGCGACACGGGTTATGTCACGGGCGGGAACTGAATCACATTGATTTTTGTGTGTGATTACTGATGCAGGGATTACCAAAAGGGAACGACGTCGGATGTACATGCTTACATATGTGCATCAGGATCTACTATGAAGCTAATCAACGCATGTGTGCAGCACAGTAGGACGATCGCAGCCCTGTGTGTTGTCTGCGTGTTGTCTGTTGTATTGCAGGCATGTGGCGTGGGTGACGGTCAGGACCCTGATCCACTGGTCGAGGATTTCGGTATCGCTTTTGTGCGTCGTCCGCTGATCGTTGATATGAATAATATGCTGATGCAGCCGGATATTCGCGAGGTATCTACGTTCAATGCAGGTGGTGACCTGTTTTACCGTGATCTGGCTTCTCCCGGTGCACGGCAACGCAATGTAACCGGGTCCTTCACCGGTGGCCTGGGCGATGTGAAGGATGTTGAAGTGTCCTATGACGGCGAGCGGCTGCTGTTCGCCATGCGTGCGCCCGAGATCCCCGGCCTTGCTCCGGCAGATCAGCCGAAGTGGGATATCTGGGAATATGCTATCGAACCCGATGAGCTGAGGCGCGTTATCCCGTCGGACATTACCGCCGCTGCCGGACAGGATGTGGCCCCGCACTACCTGCCGGATGGCCGCATAATATTCTCCTCCTCACGGCAAAGGACATCGCGTGCCGTGCTGCTGGACGATGGCAAGCCGCAATTTGCCGCGCTGGATGAAAACCGTAACGAACATGCCATGGTGCTGCATGTCATGAATGC
>JBATFE010000283.1:0-2003 GCA_049664445.1 Gammaproteobacteria bacterium | reverse complement strand
GGCCTCATGATCATGCTGGTGCTGGGCGTGGCGGTAGGCCTGCCACCGGCCTGGCGGGCGATGCGGCTGCGCATCGTCGATGCCTTGAACGAGCGTTGACGGCGGGGGGGCTGCAGATGCGTTGGTTAGTGCAGATTGTCGAGATCACCTGGATGAGCCTGGCGACGATTCCCCAGCGGCTCGGCTCGGCCCTGGTAATCGTGGCTGGCATCGCCGGCGTGGTCGGTGTGCTGGTCGCGCTACTGGCAATCAGCGAGGGCTTTCAGTCAGTACTCGCCGAGGCCGGACGGCTGGATGATGCGATTGTACTGCGCAAGGGCGCGAGCGCCGAACTCAACAGCGGCCTGAGCCGTGAGGATGTTGTACTGGTTGCGCAGGCCCCGGGCGTACTCAGGAACAGCGCCGGCATCCCCATCGCCTCGGCCGAGGTGGTGGTCGTCGCGAATCTGCAAAAGCGCAGTTCCGGCACCGACGCCAATGTTGAGATCCGCGGTGTGGGACAGCGTGTCTGGGAATTACGCCGCGACGCACGCATCATCGAAGGCCGGCGCTTCGAGACCGGCAAGCGCGAACTGGTTGTCGGCAAAGGCGCGCAGACCGAGTTCTCCGGGCTGGATGTCGGCAGGACAGTGCGCCTGGGTCTGCAGGACTGGACAGTGGTGGGTATATTCGCATCGGGCGATGCGCACGAGTCGGAGTTGTGGTGCGATCCCGAGGTGTTGCAGGGGGTCTACAAACGCGACGGCTATCAATCGGTCACCTTAAAACTCACTGACATCGATGCCTTCGACACGCTCAGGGCCGCGTTGAGCAGCGATCCGCGCCTGACGGTGGACGTCCAGCGCACGCGCGACTATTACGCCACGCAGTCCGAGGACTTGACCCGGCTGATCCGTATCCTCGGCGTGGCCATCGCGGCAATCATGGGCGTCGGTGCAGTGTTCGGCGCTCTCAACACCATGTACGCAGCGGTCTCAACGCGTTCGCGCGAGATCGCTACCCTGCGTGCGCTCGGCTTTTCCCCTGCGCCGGTGGTGATATCGGTGATGCTGGAGGCGGCGCTGCTGGCGCTGCTGGGTGGCGTGATCGGCGCCGGCATTGCCTGGCTCATGTTCGACAACTACACGGCATCCACCCTGGGTGCGAATTTCAGCCAGGTGGTGTTCGCCTTCCAGGTCTCGCCGCGACTGATTCTGAACGGCCTGCTGTGGGCGCTTGGCATCGGCCTGCTGGGTGGACTGTTCCCGGCAGTCCACGCGGCACGCCAGCCCGTGACCAGCGCGCTGCGCGCGTCGTAGCTAATGGGGTGTTACGCGCGCGGCGGCCTTCAGGTCGCCGTTTTCGTTTGTGGTTGAACGTAAGATTATGCCGCAATCTCAGACCTTCAATCCAAGCTGCTGTACTTCCTCTTTGGGTCCAGGCTGTGTGAAAACTCTGCAGTAGATATCGCTGCTGTCCGGTTAACTGAACGAAAAAAGGCTTAAATCTCAATGAACTGTTACAATGTATGTGCGACCAAACACTGTAATAGAAGGAGATTTAAGCCTTGGCTCATCATAACACCGTATTTTCACAATTGCTCAAATTACTCTCGAGACATGAATTTGAGACCCTTGCAAAACAACACCATAGCGGTCGTTCTTTCCGCACGGCATCCCGATGGTCGCAGTTCGTGACAATGGCCATGGCACAACTGTCAGGTCGAGACAGCTTGCGTGATATTGCTGAAAATATCTCCGCACAGACACATCGCCTCTATCATCTTGGCATCGCCAAACTCACTCGTTCCAACTTGTCTCGCATGAATAAAGACAAACCCTACGCCTTATACGAGGCGCTGTTTGGCAAGCTGCTGAATCGTTGTCAGGGGATGGCACCCGGACATGATTTTCGCTTTGACAATCCACTGTATTCACTGGATGCCTCGACCATTGATCTTTGCCTGACTGCTTTTCCGTGGGCTGATTTCAGAACAACCAAGGGTGCGATAAAACTCCATGTTG
>JBATFE010000282.1:0-21459 GCA_049664445.1 Gammaproteobacteria bacterium | reverse complement strand
GCGGGCCATGCGCGACGGGCTGACCGGGGCAATGAATCGTGCCAGCTTCACTAATCAGGCCCACCGGGAGATTGGTGAGCACCGCAAAATCAAGAGCAATGTGTCTTTGCTTTTTATCGACGTAGATCATTTCAAACGCATCAACGATACCTATGGGCACGAGACCGGTGACGAGGTCCTGAAGCGGATCACTCGTCTTATGCGTCGCTGTCTTCGTAAAGGCGATACCGTGGCACGATGGGGTGGTGAGGAATTCGTCGTGTTGTTACCGGCCACTGACCTGAACGGGACACTTCTGATAGCGGAGAAGATTCGGCATCGCATCGAGGTTGAACAATTTGACGAGTTGGCCACCGGTTTGCACGTAACGGTGTCGATCGGTTGCGTAGAGATGAGCAGCAGCGAGGGGCTCAATGAACTTGTCGCGCAGGCGGACCGGGCTCTCTACGAGGCCAAGCATCGGGGACGTAACCAAACCGTCGCGGCGTAATCGCGGATCTAACCGGGTCCATCCTGTCCGGGGCACAGAGGAGGTCACTTACTGAGATAGCTGGCTAGTTTCCTCTGCAGTAACCGTTTGGTTGGCGCCGAACCGCCCAGGTCGATGGATCGCCGATATGTGTTAGCAGCTTGCTCCTACTGCCCGTACACCGGAAACTCATAGGCCCATAGAATATGCAGGGGCGTATCGAAAGCGCCAGTTAGATAATAGGATGTGAATGTCCTGTTTTGCTGCGTCCCTGCCGTTCCCTATTCGTTTGGGAAGGGCAGGAGTTGGCCAGTTATCCCCGTTGCCGACCCTATCAACAATCGCTGTTCATAGCGCGTCGAACGGCAGATTGCTGGTTGGTATAGGACATTCCGGAGTAAACTTTTGTTAAACGGGGGGAATTACCCAAGTGCTACTATATCAGCAGTGTTTAGCCAGGCATCTTCAAACGCCGAAACAATTTCACTAACCAATACGGCACATAGAGCACAAATCCGGTAAAAAACGTCATAAACATCGATTCATTCAACCGTACTGGGTCACCAAGATCGGCGTCTAGTGTAAGCAGGCCAACAATAAATAGAAAAAGAAACAGAACTGCACCAAATTCTTCCATAAGAGCGCTGAAACGTGTTTCCAGTTCAGCACGGTTCTCCAGCTTCAGCCAGAATTCCTTGTTCGGCAGACTGACCCAGCTTGCTGGCATCTTTAATGTCAGGCGGCCGACCGAAATGAATAACAGGAACAACGGTATCTGAATTGCCATAAATATGATCGCATTGACCCATTTAGACGCCCAGGCGTCCGGCGCGCCACCCCCATGAAAATGTATGGCCACCTGGTCCGGCAGCACCAATAGCGATGCCAGCATCAGGAGCAAATTAGCAATGAACGTCAATATAAGAAACTTGCGCATCGATTACCTCTTGGCAATTATTGCAGCATATTAATAGAAATCATGGCACTAATAATGTACACCAAGTTTATACGGTGAAGGACTGATTCCAGTGGAATTGGACGCTCAGATCAAGAACCAGGAAGGACAGGAGATGGCCGGACTTCCCCGTACACGGCAGCGCAAGGGATCGGCTCTGTCCCAGCCAGGAACGGCAAGTTGCTGCTCTTACTCGGACCTACCAGACTGAATCCAATCAAGATCTCGCTAAAGCACGCAACCCTAGGCAGACCTTCAAGATCTTTCTTGAGATTGTGAGACACATCCATAACTGTTAATCAGAAGCAGGCTTTTCTCGTTAAGTGCAGTTATGCTCTGCTGCTACTTCTACGATGTAAAGCTTGAAAAGAAAGTTTTTTTACTGATCCCACTTGAGTTGTGAATATATTCCATCGCAGGCCTCTGCTTGTCGCTATAACCTCTGCATTGGCGCTGCTGGCCGCCGTGATTGTGATTTATGTTGCATGCAATTACCACCCGGCGTCTTGCCAGAAAACTGACGAGGAGCGAGTGGAGACTGGATCTCATCGGGTTTGCCTTTGCAGCAGTATTTCTTGGCATGTACCTGTTGTGGGACCCGGTGCAATGTGATTTCAGGATATCCCCGCCGATTACTTGTGAATCGACCCAGTTGCTGCAGGCGGCAGGACTAATAGAAACTGACCCGCTGCGATTATTGCTGGATGCCGGTGGCAACCCTGATGATGGTATCCATGCTGCTGTCAGTAATTTGCGCCTCCAGCAAATCCGATGAACTATACGGCCATCAGCGCTAGCGTGATACAGGATTACGCTATCACGAAGAATTCAAGCAAGTGTCCGTAAAGCCAACAGAGCAGACTCATCCGGCACTTACTCAAGAATAAGCAATCGATGAAGCGGATAAAGACGACTGGTTCAGGCGATAAGATGCTAGTTACGAAACCGAGCCGTAGCTTGTGGACTTGCACCATTTGTCAGTGAGCTAGCACTCGATCACGTTCACGGCGAGACCGCCGCGCGCGGTCTCCTTGTATTTGGTTTTCATATCGGCGCCGGTATCACGCATGGTCTTGATGACCTTGTCGAGTGACACGAAATGGGTGCCGTCACCACGCAACGCCATACGCGAGGCATTGATGGCCTTGACCGCACCCATGGCATTGCGTTCGATACACGGGACCTGCACCAGCCCGCCAACCGGATCACAGGTAAGCCCCAGGTTGTGTTCCATGGCGATCTCCGCGGCGTTCTCGACCTGCTCGGGTGTGCCGCCAATGACCTCGGTGAGTCCTGCGGCGGCCATCGAGCAGGCCGACCCCACCTCACCCTGGCAGCCGACTTCAGCGCCGGAGATGGAGGCATTCTCCTTGTAGAGGATGCCGATGGCACCGGCGGTCAGCAGGAAACGCACCACGCCATCCTCGCTATGACCGGGGCAGAAATTCCAGTAGTAGTGCAATACGGACGGGATGATACCGGCGGCGCCATTGGTCGGCGCCGTCACCACCCGCCCGCCGGCCGCATTCTCTTCATTGACGGCCAGCGCGTACAGATTGACCCAGTCCATGGTGCCGAGCGGCACCCGGTGCAGTTCCTGCTCGCTGGACAGCTGGCGATACAGCCTGGCGGCGCGCCGCGGGACCTTGAGGCCGCCCGGCAGCACACCCTCGGTGCGACAGCCACGTGTGACGCATGCCTGCATGACGTCCCAGATATGCAACAGTCCGGTCCGGATCTCGTCATCCGTGCGCCACACCCGTTCGTTCTGCAGCATCACCTGGCTAATGGATAATCCGTGCTCGGTACACTGCGCCAGCAATGCCTTGCCCGTGGTAAACGGCAACGGCAGCTCGGTCCGGTCTTCGACAATGCGATCGGCACCGGCCGCCGCCTCGTTGACCACGAAGCCCCCGCCCACGGAATAGTAGCTGCGCTGCTGCAACAGCTGGCCGTTGCTGTCGAAGGCATGAAAGGTCATGCCATTGGGGTGGTAAGGCAACACTTTTCGCTTGTGGAATACCAGATCCCGCTTAACATCAAAGTCCAGCGCCCTGTTGCCGGTCAACAGCAGCTGACCACTGCTGTTGACCTGCTCGATGCGGGCGGGAATGCTGTCGGTATCCACCAGCTCCGGCACCTCGCCCTGCAGACCAAGCAGCAGTGCCTTGTCGGTACCGTGTCCCTTGCCGGTTGCACCCAGCGAGCCAAACAGCTCGACCCGCAAGCGTGACACCTTGCCAAGCAGGTCGCTGTCCGCCAGCCCCTGCACAAACATGCCGGCCGCACGCATCGGCCCGACAGTGTGTGAACTGGAGGGACCGATACCAATCTTGAAGAGGTCAAAAACGCTGATAGCCAAGGTACACCTGCCTGATAAGAAATGCCTTCGCTATAGTATGCCGTTTAAATTGCCTGTGCACGACTCACCCTGACAAATCGCAAGGATTTTCCAGACCCGCCAGACAACTGTGGCAGGACATGGAAGCCGGGACTGTTCTACAATGCAGCCTGCCTCGGCTGTTAGCTCATTTCAAAGTAATCAAGGAGAGAAACATGGGTGGTTTTTCATCATTTGCACTGGTCGTACTGGTACTGGCAATCGTCACGGTCATCGCGGGTGTCAAGGTGGTACCGCAGGGTTACGAATGGACGGTGGAGCGCTTCGGCCGTTACCGCGCGACCCTGCGCCCCGGCCTGAACCTGATCGTTCCTTATATTGACCGCATCGGACACAAGCTCAATATGATGGAAACCGTGTTTGACATCCAGAGTCAGGAGGTCATCACGCGCGATAATGCCATGGTGCGCGCGGACGGTGTCGTCTTCTACCAGGTACTTGATGCGGCCAAGGCGGCCTACGAGGTCAATGACCTGGGGCGCGCGATTAACAACCTGACCATGACCAATATCCGAACCGTGATGGGCAGCATGGATCTTGATGAATTGTTATCGCAGCGCGACAAGATCAATGCCCAGCTGTTGATTGTCGTTGACGCCGCGACCACACCGTGGGGTGTCAAGGTCACGCGTATCGAAATCAAGGATATCCAGCCGCCACAGGATCTGATCGATTCCATGGCACGACAGATGAAGGCCGAACGTGAGAAGCGTGCCGTCATCCTTGATGCCGAAGGCCTGCGTCAGTCAGAAATTCTGCGTGCAGAGGGTGAGAAAATAGCCGTTATGCTGGATGCCGAAGGCCGCAAGGAGGCCGCGTTTCGGGATGCCGAGGCGCGTGAACGCGCGGCGGAGGCTGAAGCAAAAGCAACACAAATGGTTTCTGACGCAATTTCCAAGGGCGACGTCAATGCCATCAATTATTTCGTGGCACAGAAATACGTGGATGCCCTGCAGAACATAGCATCTGCCCCCAACCAGAAACTGATATTAATGCCACTCGAGGCCTCGGGAATCATCGGCTCGATTGCCGGCATTGCCGAACTTGCCAAAGAGGCGCTGGGTAAAAAGGAATCGACCTGATGGATGTGTTGCTTTCCGCTATTGACTACTGGCACTGGTGGATACTTGCCGGCATCCTGTTAATTTTTGAAATCAGTGCCCCCAGTTTTTTCTTCCTGTGGCTGGCCATCGCCGCAGCCATTACCGGTTTCGTGTTGCTGGCCATGCCTGATCTTGGCTGGCAATACCAGGCACTGACCTTCTCGGGACTCTCGATAGTCAGCATTGCCGCATTCCGTTATTACAGGCGGTCCAGGCCAATGGTCACCGACCAGCCCACCCTGAACAGGCGTGGTGAACAATACGTCGGACGTACCTTTACACTCACTGAACCGATCACCAACAATAACGGTGTCATCCGCGTTGACGATTCCACCTGGCGAATCAATGGTGCCGACCTGCCAGCCGGCTCGACTATAAAGGTTGTGGGTGTGGAGGGTGTCATACTGCAGGTTGAGGTGGTTGAGAAATAGCCCCCTCGTTAGCGTCAGCCTGCAAACAGGACTGCCCCCTTGCGGGTAAACCGTTGCTCAGGGGTTGCCTGCCCCGCGCATCAGTCAAACGCTAATATATTATATATAATCAATTAGTTATAGAATTTCCGGCAAACTCTTTACCACATGTTGGCCGTCGCCACATGACCGGGCGCTGTCCCTGGTCCACCCTCTACATCCCGCCATGAATGCCGATACCTTCAATAAGTCAGCTTGCGGCAACTGATGAATAACCCGGTAAACGGCCAGGATGTCACCATGAACAAGTCTGCACCGCAAAAGAAATTCTCGGGCAATGAAATTCTTCGTGACCTGATCCCGCTGAATGCCCTGAGCAATGACCACTTCAAGGAAATCACCGCCAGCCTGACCATCGAGGATATCAGCGCCGGCAGTTACCTGTTTGGCGAGGGTGACCGGGATAACCGCTCCATTTATCTGCTGGACGGCGTCATCAGCTTCATTGACGCCAGTGGCCGGGTCACCGGTGTGGTGTCCGCCGGAACCGATCCGGCACGTTACCCGATTGCCAATCAGCAACCGCGCATTATCACGGCCCGCGTCGCGACCAAGTCAGTCATTGCGACGATTGATTCAACGCTGCTGGACGTCATGCTGACCCTGGACCAGTCCGCGGCGGTTGACACTTGCGGCGTCTGTACAAAAACAGGCGAGGACTGGATGACCAGGGTGTTGCAGTCCGATGCCTTTATCAAACTACCCCCGGCAGACATCCAGCGCCTGTTGCAGACATTGCAATCCGTACCGGTCAGGGCTGGTGACGTTGTCATTCGCCAGGGCGATGAAGGCGATTATTTCTACATTGTCAGGGAAGGCAGTTGTTCAGTGACACGCCTTGCATCAGGTGAAGGCTGGGATGTCCCGCTCGCCGAACTGGGCAAGGGTGACTGTTTTGGTGAAGAGGCCCTGGTCTCGGATGCAAGGCGCAACGCGACCGTCACCATGCTGGCCGATGGCACCCTGATGCGCCTGTCGAAAAAAGACTTTGTGGAACTGCTGAAAAAACCACTCGTCCACCATATAGACTATCAACTGGCCGCCGCCACTGTGAAAGACGGTGGCATCTGGCTGGACGTACGCCTCCCCGATGAGCATTCGAAATACGCCTTTGAAAACAGTCAAAATGTGCCGCTTGCCAGTATCCGTGACAAGGCATCGGCACTCTCCTCGGGCAAAAAGTACGTAATTTATTGTGACACCGGACGCCGCAGTGCCGCCGCTGCCTTTCTGCTAAGCCAGCGTGGCCTGGATGTCTGCGTACTCGACGGTGGTCTGAATAACGGTGTGCCTGCTGACATACCGGGCCTGACCCCGATTACCTCCATGGATTTGAATAGCCATGACGAAACGGGCGCCATCCGGCAACAGGCGGTTGAGGCCCTGTCACTCGTCGAGCCGGACGAACCGGTCCACGCGCAGCAACGTGAGAAGGGATCTGCACCCGGGCACTCGCCAGCGGCTACCAGCGAAGATCAATTCGCTGCCATGCAATCCGCCTTGCGGGCACTACAAACAGAGTTCACTGCATATGATGAGGCAGTAACACGCATGGAGGCTGCCTGTGCCGCGGAACGCCAGGCACGTGAAGCGCTGGCAAAGCACCTCAAGCAGCTGACCTCGCTGCTACCCTCCGCGGCCGACAGGAAGTAGCCCACTGTTTCCGGTAGTTGTTGTAAACCCGGCCATTGCTGAATGCCTGATACCCACTGCAGCGCCCTTCAGCCTGCCCTGATAAAAATCAAATTCGCGGCTTCGCTCGGGTATAATGGCAGGACTGACAGAAGCCATTATTTACCCGGGTATCTCCATGCGTGCATTCACCCTGTTACTGGTATCCAGCCTGCTGTTGTCGGCCTGTGCGGCCGTGGACGACAGCAAGAAATCCATCACCCTCGACAAGGCACTCTGGCAATATGAAACAGCCATACGCTGGGTGGACTTCAGCTCCGCCAACAACCTGCGACGATCTGAAGGCAATGCCGGCTATTCACCAGACCCGGCTTTACTGAAGCATATCAAGGTCACCTCGTACGAAGTACTCAACAGTACGACCTCGGCCGACCATGCCGAGGTCAGTATGACGGTTGAGATTGTTTATTATCATGACGAGCGCATGACGCTGTCGACGCTGACTGACAATCAAATCTGGAAGTACGATCCTGAAATCAAGGCCTGGTATATCACTACGCCCCTGCCCGCCTTCAAATAACGATGACGTGTTCACCCTGTTCAGTCGCACTGTATGGCCTGCGGCATACTGCTGAAAACCACAGCCGCTACAGGATGTTTCACTGATGGCCTGGTGGGGAACCATGCTCGGCGGTACGCTGGGATTCATGTTTGGTGGCCCGCTGGGGGCGTTGCTCGGTGCTGCCCTGGGTCGAAATTTTGACCGCGGTATAAAAATTACCGATCAGCACGGGGCGTTCGGTACTGGCCAGCAGGAGCGCGTACAGGCAGCCTTCTTTACCACAACATTTTCTGTCATGGGCCATATCGCAAAGCTCGATGGCAAGGTCTCAGCGAACGAAATTGCTGCGGCTGAAGGCATCATGAGCCATATGCAACTCGGCTCGCTGCAACGCAAGGCAGCAATAAGGTTATTTAACGAAGGCAAGAAAGACGACTTTCCATTAGATGACGTGATCATGCAATTCCGCCGTGAATGCATGCGTCGCCGCAATCTTGCACAGGTTTTTCTCGAAATCCTGATTGCCACGGCCATGGCTGATGGTCATCTGCATGCCAGCGAAAAGCGTGTGCTGTTGAACATTGGGGAACAACTGGGTTTCAACCGCGCCGACATTGAACACCTGTTCAGCATGGCCGGTCCCGGTCCAGCGGCGGGCACGCATAAGCAATCGCTCTCGCAAGCCTATGACATACTCGGCATCAGCAAGTCAGCCAGTGATGCGGAAGTAAAAAAGGCCTATCGGCGCTTGATGAGTCAGCACCATCCTGACAAACTCATTGCCAAGGGACTGCCGGAAGAAATGATAAAGTTTGCGACTGAAAAGACACAGGAAATCAAGGCTGCCTACGAGCAGGTCAAGAACAGTCGACATTCCGCATAACAGCCGTAATATTACAACTGGCTGTCAACTACAGGTATACGACCATGAAGAATAAAATATTTACGATACTTCTGATGCTGTGTTTCTCCGGAATTGGCCAGTCCGTGTCGGCCGCCACCGGCGCAGCGGTCAGGGATTACCCGTTCGTGCAAGTTGCAGAAAACACCTGGGTCATTCATGGCCCCCTGGAAATGCCGAACGTCAGCAACCAGGGATTCATGAATAATCCGGGGATCGTGTTAACCGAGGCCGGCGTCGTGGTCGTTGATCCGGGCTCCAGTGTACAGTCCGGTGAAATGGTTCTGAGGATGCTTGAAAAGGTCTCCGCTCAACCGGTGATCGCCGTTTTCAACACGCACATACACGGAGATCACTGGCTGGGTAACCAGGCAATTCGCGCAGCCTACCCGGATGCTCCGATATACGGACACACGGAAATGCTGGCCATGGTGGCTGCCGGCAACGGTGATACATGGGTAGAGTTGATGGATAGACTGACAGAAGGCGCCACCAAAGGCACCCGTGTTGTCGGACCCAGCCATGAGGTAAAACACGGCGATAGCATCAAGATAGGCAACAAGACATTTCGTATCCACCATTACGGACAGGCGCATACCCGGACCGACATCATGATTCAGGTCGAGGAAGACAAGGTGGTTTTCCTTGGGGACAACGTCACCGCCAATCGTATCCCGAGAATGACCGATGGCAACTTCATGGGAAATATCAGCACGGTGGACAAAATAAGCGAAATCGATGCATCAACCTGGGTGCCGGGACATGGCCCGACCGGTGATGCAACGATATTAAAGGCCTACCGCGACTACCTGCAGGCGGTCTATTCATCTGCAGAAAAGGCATTTAATGAAGACCTGGACAGCAGTGATGTCAAGGCTATTTCCCTGCAAGCGACGACGCAATACAAGGACTGGTCGGGCTATGACGACGAACTGGGGCCGCAGGGTGCACAGGCGTACATGGAAGTCGAGGCCGCCGAGTTCTAATTAACGCCTGGTCTAGAAGCTGATCGAACCGCTCGCCTTGCCGGTAATCAGCAGCAGGTCTGGGACAATAAACGTATCGATTGGCCTTGTGTCGCTGCACCCGGCACAGACTTGTAGAGGATTGCGGTGCTTGCCCGGAAAACAGGCATACCCATACCAGCACTACATCTTCACTGGAAAATTCAAAAAGAATTAGGGACATAACGGTTTTATGTCTACTATAGAGGTTTTCGCTACCCGACTTCTATTCGCAGACACATAATCCGGACATGAGCACCCAGGAAGACCCGCAACCGGCAGACTATGCTGGCCTGACACCCGATACCCTGCTGGATGCCGTCGAGCAGTGCGGCTACCTCAGTGACGGCCGCTTTCTCGCGCTCAACAGTTACGAGAACCGTGTCTACCAGGTCGGCATGGAAAATAGCACGCCCATCATTGCGAAATTCTACCGCCCGGGTCGCTGGTCAACCGATGCCATCATCGAGGAGCATGAATTTTCACGGGCATTGCTTGAACAGGAATTACCGGTCATAGCCCCCCTGGTCATCGACGGAACATCCCTGCACAGTTTTAATGGCTACCGTTTTGCCCTCTTCCCCCGCCAGGGCGGTCACTGGCCTGAACTGAATACACAGGAACATCGTGAATGGATGGGCCGGTTTATCGCTCGCATTCACCTGGTGGGTGCCACACAAGAATTTACACATCGACCGACACTGGACATCGACAGCTTCGGCTATCGTTCATACCAGTTCCTGCTCGCCGGGGGCTTCATTCCCTCGCATATTGAGCTGGCCTACCGCACACTTGCGGAAGACCTGCTGCAGCAGATTACCGGGATTTACAGCAGCGCCGGAAACGTACGCACCCTGCGTCTGCACGGTGACTGCCACCCGGGGAATATTTTATGGACAGACCAGGGGCCGCACTTCGTTGATCTGGATGATTGCAGGACCGGGCCCGCTATCCAGGACATATGGATGCTCATCTCCGGTGACAGACACGAAATGCAATACCAGTTAATGGACATCATGGAGGGTTATCTGCAGTTCCGTGACTTTGATCATCGGGAACTGCGGTTGATTGAACCCTTACGCACGCTACGCATCATGCACTATGCTGCATGGCTGGCACGGCGCTGGAATGACCCGGCTTTCCCGCAAGCATTCCCCTGGTTCAATACCCCGCGGTTCTGGGAAGAACATGTGCTATCACTGAGAGAACAGGCGAGCCTGCTGGATGAACCGGCAATTGTTATTTAACATCAACAGGAAACATTGATGACTGCCACCATTGCCGTGACTGCCGTCGCCATCCTGCATCTTGCATTTCTGATACTGGAAATGTTCTTCTGGACCAAACCGCTGGGACGTCGAATCTTTGGATTGAATCGTGAGTTCGCCAGGCAAACTGCCAGTCTGGCGGCTAACCAGGGACTCTACAACGGCTTTCTCGCCGCCGGCCTTGTATGGGGACTGGTTTCCCGCCAGCCTGGAAACGAAATAACCGTGTTTTTTCTTGCCTGTATTATCGTCGCCGGCATTTATGGTGCAGTCACGGTCAAGCGTTCAATCCTGCTGGTGCAGGCATTACCCGGCGCAGTTGCACTGTTACTGGTGCTGACCTCAGGCTGACCGCATCGATGCAACATCCACCTCGAGTAACGGCACAGGCCTCGATATGCCATATCCCTGCGCATAATCAATACCAATCTCGGCCAGTTTATCAAGTATCCCGTCGTTCTCTACAAACTCTGCAATCGTCTTTATACCAATGACACCGGCCAACTGGTGAATGGAACTGACCATCGCGCAATCAATCGCGTCTGTTTCCATGTCCCTGACAAAACTGCCATCGATCTTCAAATAGTCGACTGGCAGATTCTTCAGGTAGGTAAATGAACTCAAGCCACTGCCAAAGTCATCCAGTGAAAACCGGCAGCCCAGTCGTTTGAGTTCACGAATAAACCCCGTCGCTGCCTCAAGGTTAGCGATAGCGGCTGTCTCGGTAATTTCAAAGCATACAAGGCCAGCGGGTACTTCATGGTTCTGCATCTCGGCTTTTATATGGTCCATGAATCCGGTATCCGAGACTGAGGCACCCGATAGATTAATGGCAATGGTATCCAGCCCTGAAATCCCCGCGTTCATACGGTGTCCTGCATACCATGAGAAACTGTGACTCACCACCCACCGGTCAAGGCTGGTCATCAGGTTGTAACGTTCAGCCGCAGGCAGAAAATTGTCAGGCGTTATGATGTCACCATTGTCATCGATCATCCGCACCAGCACCTCAAAGTGATGACCGGCGTTTATATCGGTTATTACCGGTACAATGGCCTGACAATACAGTACCAGCCTGTCGGATTTAATCGCTTCTTTCACCCGGGAGACCCACTGCATTTCACTGTGTCTGCGTGCAAGGCCCTGGTCTGCCCGGTGATAGATATGAAGACGGTCGCCGCCTGCATCTTTTGCTTCATGACAGGCGAGATCGGCTTCAATCATTACTTCAGTTGCACTGCGGGTACCCGAATCTATCGCCGCCATCCCGATACTGGCGGTGACATCAAAAACACGGTTACATCCCGAGAAAGGTAATTCATGAATAACAGTGAGCATCGACTCAACCAGATCAACAGCACTGTCCAGGGAACAGTTTTTCAGCAACACACCGAATTCATCACCCCCCAGCCTGGCAAGCACATCTGATTCACGCAGGCAGCCATGGATCAGGCCGGTTATCTCCCTGATCAGGGCATCACCTGACTCATGGGAACAGGTATCATTAATGATTTTCAACTGGTCAATATCAACGTAGCAGAGCACATGGCTCTCATCCGCGTGCACGGCTGATTCGATTGAGTAAGTGAGCCGATTCTCGAACTCGGTGCGATTAATCAGACCGGTGAGCGCATCATGGGTTGCCTGGTACGATATCTTTTGCTGCATCTGCCTCGCTTCGGTTACATCATGGATAACCAGTATGACGCCCAGTGCGGATCCGCTCTCGAACAATATGGGTGAAGCAGAATACTGAACAGAAAAACACTCTCCGTCATGACGTTGCAGGCTTATATCACAGCCTGACTGTATTATTTCACCATGGCGCAGGCACTGTGTAACCGGCGCTTCGAGTAAAGACTGACTCTCTTCCTCAAACAGGCACAGTATCCGTGATAGCGGCAACCCCCGGGCGATACGACTCTCCCAGCCGCTTAGTTGCTCCGCCCTGGGATTCAGGTACTCAACCTGGCCGTTGACATCGGTTGTGATCACAGCGTCTGCAATCGAGTGTAATGTCACCTGCGCACGCTCTCTTGCCTGTTCCAGGTCAAACTCTGCCTGCTTGCGACTTGTTATATCGAGAATATAACCGGCGTAATGTGTCAACTCGCCCGCGTCATCCTTCACCGGAATGCTGTAGCTATAGACCCAGCGGACATCACCATTACTGCAGACGATACGATAGTCGATCCCGATATAGTGCGTTCCGTCCTGTCCAGACTGCAGTTCTGATTCGGTAATCCTCTGCACATCGCTTGCATGGACAATGCTCGCATATAGGGCCTTTTCTTCAACCAGGCGCTTGCTGTCATAGCCATACTGGGAAATCGTTTCAGAGATGTATTCGATAGGCCAGCCCTGTTCCGCGGTACAACGGAACACGGTAACAGAACCTTTTGTAAATAATTGCCGCTCTCGCAGCAACTGCTTCTGTATCTGATGTCGATTGCCCGCTTCTGCCTGTAATGCAACATTGATCTCCGCGGTCTCACGCAACAGCACATTATTTTCATCGCGGAGCTGCAGTGATTGAATCACATTCTTGTTATAGTTCCTTGCAATCACCAGCAAACCACCTGCAAAAAGCATTAGCAACAACCCCATATTATGACTGATACTGCTGTTATGCATCAGCATGGATTGTGCAGGTATCAGTATTGCAGGCACCATGAAGGCGATATAGACAGACAACACTGCAGCGTTAGATGAAATCGCGCCGGCAAGCACACCTGCGAGACTCATAAGGGTCAGTGTCTGGTATTCAACCGGCCACGAATAACTGAACAACAGGCCAAGACAACCCCAGACAATACCCGAGAGCAGGGCACCCGTGAGGAACAATCCAAGCCAGCGGGAAGACGCCAGTTGTTCTTTCGGTGCATGCCTGTACTGGAACACAAGCGCCAGGCGCGCGACAGTCAGGATAGACTGCGCGCCCAGCCAGATCGCCAGCTGGGTGTGGTCTGCAACACCCCACAGTCCCAGTGCTACAAGAACAGCCACAATGAATGCGGTTAACAGGGCGGCGGTTGCCTGCGTGTATACGAGCTCTACCTTTTGATTCTCCAGCTCGGGCTCGAACACATTCACATCAAGAATGACAGGCTCATCGAGATCGGTACCCTCGGTATCAACATTAGCCTGCAAGTACTCACTCGAGCTCATATCTGATGACCTGTCATGCACCGTTTTGGGTTGGCTGAATGCCCGCAAGGCATAGAAATATATATACTTTTACAGAAAAGGTATCGGACGGAAGCGGGGTATATTTAGACAGCGTACAAAATCACACCTGCAAACGGGGACGCCCTCTGTAGCCGCAGCAGTAAAAATTCGTATCTTATTGATTTTATTGTGTATTAAACGGATCGACAGAAACGCTGTTCGGATTCAATCGCACGGAATGGCTCACGAAGTGATGCGCTATTTACCAGTCAGACCCGTATCCGTCTCTTCGGGAAAATCGGCAAACGTATCTGTAACGCGTTTTGATGTATGCAGGTAGATGACAATCGCGACCGCCAGCGCAAGCTGGCCCCAACCGTAAATGTTGATCGAAAAATAGCGGGTTATTATTATCCAGCACTCGCTCAACAAACATTTCATTTAAAAAAGGCGGCCGCAGCCGCCTTTCTTCAACATATCGATCCCGGCTAGTTTACCGTGGGATCAAGTTCACCGCTTTCATAGCGCTTGTACATATCCTCCAGCGTGATCACCTTGATCTTCGATGCATGGCCGGCGGTTCCAAAGGCCTCGTAACGCGCCTTGCAGATATCACGCATACCGTCTGTAGCCGCCCTCAGGTACTTGCGCGGGTCGAAGTTCGAAGGATGGTCATGCATGTGCTTGCGAATGGCACCGGTAGAGGCCATGCGCAGGTCTGTATCGATATTGACCTTGCGCACACCATTCTTGATACCTTCCTGGATTTCCTCGACCGGCACGCCATAGGTCTCACCCATGTCGCCACCATTCTCGTTGATTATCGCCAGCCAGTCCTGCGGTACGGATGACGAGCCGTGCATGACAAGGTGGGTATCCGGGATGCGCGCGTGGATTTCCTTGATGCGGTCTATGGCAAGAATGTCACCGGTCGGCGGGCGGGTAAATTTGTAGGCGCCGTGACTGGTACCGATGGCAATTGCCAGGGCATCGCACTTGGTGTCTTCAACAAACCTTGCGGCCTCTTCCGGGTCGGTAAGCAGCTGGTCATGTGACAGCACACCCTCGGCACCGGAACCGTCCTCTTCTCCGGCCATACCGGTTTCAAGTGATCCCAGGCAACCCAGCTCACCTTCGACGGATACACCACAGGCATGTGCCATGGCTACCGTCCTCCTGGTGACATCAACATTGTACTCGTAGCTCATCGGCGTCTTCATATCCGGGCCCAGTGAACCGTCCATCATGACCGAGCTGAAACCCAGCTGTATGGAACGCTGACAGACTGAAGGTGATGCGCCGTGATCCTGGTGCACACAGACAGGAATGTGTGGCCACTGTTCAACTGCAGCCTGTATGAGATGCCGCAGGAACGGAGCCCCTGCATAGGAACGTGCACCGGCTGATGCCTGGCAGATAACCGGGCTGTCAGTTTCGTCGGCTGCCTCCATGATGGCATGCATCTGTTCCATGTTGTTGACGTTATAGGCCGGGACACCGTAACCGTGTTCGGCAGCGTGATCCAGCAGTTGGCGTAAGGATATAATGGCCATTGTCTTCTCCTAAAATTCTACAGGTTAGTCGTTCACTCGAATGTTACAGATATTCCGGCTCCAGGAGCCATTTTGAGCGCTACCATTCAAGGCAGTCACCCGGTATAAAACTATTGCTCCATAATTTCGTGTTCACCGACACGTATGATCTTCATGGCGTTGGTGCCGCCATGCACCCCCATCAAATCACCCTTGGTAATAATAACCAGGTCTCCGTCCCGTACCGCACCACGCCGCATAAGTTCATCAATAGCCTCCTTGTTGACTGTCGCATGGTCAGGTGTTGTTACATCAAAACTGACGGGATACACGCCGCGATACAGGGTCACCTTTCTGCGCGTCTCGACCAGGCGCGTCATGGCGAAGATCGGGATGCCGGAGCTGATGCGGGACATCCACAATGCAGTTGCACCTGACTCTGTCAAGGCAGCAATGGCCTTCACACCAAGACTGTTAGCAGTATATATTGCCGCCTTGGCAATGGCCTCGTCGGTCCGATCGAAACGTATGTTGATGCGGCGTTCTGCTGCAGAGGTACTACGCTGACGTTCTGCACCGGCACAAATCCGGTCCATCGCTTCAATCACCTTGGCCGGATAACGGCCTGCCGCCGTTTCCGCTGACAACATCACAGCATCGGTTCCGTCAATAACCGCATTCGCCACATCAAACACTTCAGCACGCGTGGGGATCGGGTTTTCTATCATGGACTGCATCATCTGGGTGGCCGTTATCACCACACGATCAAGTGACCGGGCCACGCGGATGATCTGTTTCTGCACGGCCGGTAATTCAGCATCACCAATCTCAACACCCAGGTCACCACGTGCAATCATGACGGCATCGGAGGCTTGAATTATTTCCTCGAGGGAATCAAGCGCCTCTGCACGTTCGATCTTGGCGACAATACCACCATGCCCCCCTGCTGCGCGCAGCAGCTCACGCGCCTTGTTTATATCTTCCGCATTACGTGGAAAAGAAATTGCCACATAATCTGCCCCCATGGCAGCCGCGACCTTGATATCCTCACGGTCTTTGCCTGTAAGCGATTCTGCACTCAATCCACCACCGAGGCGGTTGATTCCCTTGCTGTTGGTCAGCCGTCCGCCGACAACGACACGGCAACGCACCTCGGTGCCCTGCACCTCCTCGACCCAAAGTACCAGCAAGCCGTCATCGAGCAGCAGGGTATCACCACGGGAAACATCATCTTGCAGGCCCTTGTAGGTAACGCCCACCTTTTCCCGGTTACCGGCATCCGCAGCCAGTGCCGTATCAAAGGTAAAGTTATCGTTTTCCTCCAGCTGGATCATGCCCTCCTTGAAACACTCAATGCGGATCTTGGGGCCCTGCAGATCAGCCAGCACGCCAACCTGATGCCCGTGTGCGCGTGCACGATTACGGACATTTTCTGCGCGTTTGATATGGTCGTCATGGGTACCGTGCGAGAAATTCACACGGACAACATCCATACCGGCCTGGATCATTTCATCGAGGACATGCTTGGCATCCGTGGCCGGGCCCAGGGTTGCAACAATCTTTGTTCGTCTTGGCATAAGGCCTGTTTATATTATTCTTGAATGTGCCAGCTGAACGGGCATACTATTTCGCCCGTTCTTCCAGCATCGCCACTGCCGGAAGTTTCTTGCCTTCCAGAAACTCGAGGAACGCACCACCGCCGGTAGAAATATAGGACACCCTGTCCGCAATGCCGTACTTGTCCACGGCTGCCAGCGTATCACCGCCACCGGCAATCGAGAATGCATCAGATTCCGCGATCGCCAGGCCAAGGATCCTGGTGCCTTCGCCGAACTGATCGAATTCGAACACACCGACCGGGCCATTCCAGACAATGGTTCCGGCACTCTTCATCATCGCGGCAAATCTGGCCGCCGTTTCCGGACCGATATCGAAGATCATGTCGTCATCCGCAACATCCTCGACCTTTTTGACAACCGCCTCGGCAGACTCGGAAAATTCCTTGCCAACGACAACGTCCGTCGGTACCGGGATTTCACCGCCCTTTGCCCGCGCTGCCTCCATCAGGCGTTTCGCCTCCGGAATCAGGTCTTCTTCAACGAGCGATTTACCGACGTTGTAGCCACTGGCGGCGATAAAGGTATTGGCAATACCACCACCCGGGATCAGTTGATCAACCACGCCGGACAGCGATTCGAGCACTGTCAGTTTTGTAGAGACCTTGGAGCCACCCACTATGGCCGCCATGGGTCTGGCAGGATCATCCAGCGCCTTGCCAAGCGCATCCAGTTCTCCGGCGAGTAACGGTCCGGCACAGGCCGTGGGTGCAAACTGACCTGCGCCATGTGTCGAGGCCTGCGCACGGTGTGCGGTACCGAAGGCGTCCATCACATAAATATCGCACAAGGATGCGTACTGTTTGGCAAGGCCCTCGTCGTTCTGCTTCTCACCCTTGTTGAAACGGACGTTCTCCAGCAGGACAACGTCACCATCGTTCAGCTCAGGTGCCTGTTCCAGGTAGTTGGCAACGAGCTTTACCTCTTTACCCAGCAGGCCCGACAAATGCTCCGCAACCGGGCGCAGAGAAAATTCATCGGCATACTCGCCTTCGGTGGGACGACCCAGGTGCGACATCAGCATCACCCTTGCGCCGGCTTTTACTGCATATTCAATGGTAGGCAAACTGGCGCGGATGCGCTTGTCACTGGCAACCTTGCCGTCCTTGATCGGAACATTCAGGTCCTGTCGAATCAGGACGCGTTTACCGGACAGGTCGAGATCGGTCATCTTGATTACTGGCATTGACGGCTCCAAAATTTTGTTGGGTGCAATTCAGGTATTGGGTAATTCACCAGGGGTTCCACCCGGTGACAGCCTCTGGCTCGCTGTCACCGGGGGAAGTCAACTTATGCAATATGCTGCACAAAGCGCATCATGTTGCAGGTGTAGCCGTACTCATTGTCGTACCAGGAAACCACTTTCACGAAGGTTCCGTCCAGTGCAATACCGGCGCCTGCATCGAAGATGGACGACTGGCTGATGCCGCGGAAATCGGTAGAGACAACCTTGTGATCGGTATAGCCGAGCGTGCCCTTCATTGCGCCTTCAGAGGCCGCCTTCATGGCCGCACAGATCTCCTCGTAAGAGGCACTCTTGTCCAGTTCGGCCGTCAGGTCGACCACGGAAACATCTGAGGTCGGCACACGAAAAGCCATGCCGGTCAGTTTGCCGTTCAGTTCGGGCAGCACCACGCCGACTGCCTTGGCCGCTCCGGTGGATGAAGGAATGATGTTTTCCAGGATGCCGCGACCACCGCGCCAGTCTTTCTGCGAAGGACCGTCAACAGTCTTCTGTGTAGCCGTTGCCGCATGCACCGTTGTCATCAGGCCGCGCTTCAGTCCCCAGTTATCGTTCAATACCTTGGCAACAGGTGCCAGGCAGTTGGTGGTGCAGGAGGCTGCGGAAACGATCGCCTGACCTGCATAGGTCTCGTGGTTGACGCCATAAACAAACATCGGGGTGCCGTCCTTGGAAGGTGCACTCTGTACAACCTTCCTGGCACCTGCGTCGATGTGCTTCTGGCAGCTTTCTTCAGTAAGGAAAAAACCTGTCGAATCGATAACGATGTCCGCGCCGACCTCGTCCCACTTCAGATCGGCAGGATCACGTTCCGCGGTCAGGCGGATCTTTCTGCCGTCAACAATGAGGTTGTTATCGTCCGATGAAACATCACCGGCAAAGCGACCGTGCACCGAGTCATATTTCAGCATGTACGCAAGATAGTCAGCATCCAGCAGATCGTTGATACCGACGATTTCTATGTCATTAAAATCCTTTGCTACAGCACGAAAGACCATACGGCCAATACGACCAAAGCCATTAATACCGACTTTTATAGTCATGATTTATCTCCTACAGTTTATTAAAAAATAACCAACCCGCCCCGTAACCGGGGAGGCATGAATTTTAAGACGGCTATGCCTCAGGCAACGCTGTTCACTGCCTTGACAACATTATCAACCGTGAAGCCGAACAGTTCGAACAGCTGACCGGCAGGTGCAGACTCGCCGAAGCGGTCGATACCGACCACGGCACCGTTCAGACCGACGTACTTGTACCAGCCTGCAGTCACCGCTGCCTCGACGGCAACACGCGCCGTCACATTGCCCGGCAGTACCAGTTCCCGGTAGTCCTCGTCCTGGGCATCGAACACGGTTGTAGACGGCATGGACACCACGCGAACCTTCTTGTTGCCCAGCTTTTCGGCAGCACCCATTGCCAGTGCCACTTCGGAACCGGTCGCGATGATAATGACATCCGGTGTGCCGTCACAATCCCTGAGGATATAACCGCCCTTGCGAATAGCGGCGATCTGTTCTGCGGTGCGCGTCTGGTGTGGCAGACCCTGGCGGGAAAAGATCAGACAGGAAGGTCCGTCCCGATGCTCAATGGCTGCCTGCCATGCAACGGCACTCTCCACCGTGTCACACGGCCGCCAGACACTCATACCCGGAATCATGCGCAGGGTAGGAATCTGTTCGATGGCCTGGTGCGTGGGACCGTCTTCACCCAGGCCAATGGAGTCATGGGTATAGACAAAGATGCCCTGCACCTTCATCAACGCCGCCATGCGCAATGCATTACGCGCATACTCGGAAAACATCAGGAAGGTGGCGCCGAAGGGGATAAAACCGCCATGCAGTGCAATGCCGTTGACGATAGCCGACATACCAAATTCACGCACCCCGTAGTTGATATAGTTGCTGTCAGGGGTTTCGGCACGCATCGGCTTGTAACCCGACCACTCGGTCAGGTTGGAGCAACCGAGGTCAGCAGAACCACCAAAGATCTCCGGCAGCAGCGGCGCATAGCCTTCAATCGATTTCAGCGAAGCCTGGCGTGTTGCCAGTGACTCACCCTTTTCATCAACGGACTTGACGAAAGCTGCAGCCTTGGCAGCCCAGTCTGCCGGAAGGTCACCGGCCATGCGGCGCTCGTATTCAGCAGCCAGTTCCGGGAACTCCGCCTTGTAGCCGGCGAACTTGTCATTCCATTCTGATTCCGCGCGCAGCCCCTTGCTTTTTGCATCCCAGCCATCGTAGATATCCTGCGGTACCACAAATGGCGCATGCTCCCATCCCAGTTCCTTGCGTGTCAGTGCGACCTCGTCTTCTCCGAGTGGGGCACCGTGACAGCCGTGGGTACCGGCCTTGTTGGGCGAACCGTAACCAATGGTTGTCTTGCAACAAATCATGGTGGGTTTGTCACTGACTTCTTTTGCTTCAACAATAGCCTTGTCTATCGCCGCCGGATCATGTCCATCAACACCGGCGACCACATGCCAGCCATAGGACTCGAACCGTCCGGGGGTATCATCCGTAAACCAGCCTTCAACATGACCGTCAATGGAGATGCCATTGTCATCCCAGAAGGCAATCAGCTTGCCCAGGCCCAGGGTGCCGGCCAGTGAACAGGCCTCGTGCGAGATACCTTCCATGAGGCAGCCATCACCGAGGAAAACATAAGTGTTATGGCCCACGATGTCGTGGCCGTCACGATTGAATTCAGCAGCCAGTGAACGCTCGGCGATCGCCATGCCAACGGCGTTGGTAATACCCTGCCCCAGCGGTCCGGTCGTTGTCTCGACGCCCGGCGCATAACCGTATTCGGGGTGGCCCGGTGTCTTCGAATGCAACTGGCGAAAGTTCTTCAGGTCATCAATAGTGAGTTCGTAGCCGGTCAGGTGCAGCAGTGAGTAGATCAGCATGGAACCGTGACCGTTAGACAGTATAAATCGGTCCCGGTCTGACCAGTGCGGATTGGTCGGGTTATGCTTCAGGTGATCGTTCCACAAGACCTCGGCTATGTCCGCCATACCCATGGGTGCACCCGGGTGGCCGGAATTTGCCTTCTGCACGGCATCCATGCTGAGCGCACGGATGGCATTGGCGAGTTCTTTCCGCTGAGCCATGTTGTTCTCCTGTTCTGATTTTG
>JBATFE010000281.1:0-2550 GCA_049664445.1 Gammaproteobacteria bacterium | reverse complement strand
TAGTATATTGTCGAGGATTTTACGAGGCCGACCACTTTTTACTGATGGCGATTTTAAAACCCGACGCCCACGCTCAAGCGCACAACAATAGCATCATGGGCAAACTGGCCATCATGGCGGCAAAATTTCGGGCGCAATTTTAATGGGCAACGGTTAACCGGAATAATGGGTTTTTTGCAAGGGTCTCGTCTGGCATTTTTTATTCCGTGTATTTCCGAGACAAAAAGATTTTAGATCTTATTTTTCCGTGTTCTTCCGTGGATTCCGTGGCTATTAATCTCTTGTTTTCATCTTTTCTTCCGTGGCAAAAGGATTTCAGATCCTGGTTTTTCATCGCCGGGATTAAAGTGCGTCCCAACGTTGCCGCATCACGACCGTAATGCGGGGTGGTATCGGCAGTTGCTTCAGCAGCCGCTCAAATTCACGCTTGCTAAAGGCTGTTTGCCTGATGTCCACCTCGGGCAAGCGCGCGAAGCGCCGGTTCTTGCGTGTTGACAGGTACAGCGTATCTATCAGGGCCTTCTCTGCGGTGGCAAGGAGATACGGCAGATGGGTGTCACTCCATTGTGTGCCTTGTTTCATCAGTTCCGGTTTAATTTGCAGGAATTCATAGTAACCAACGGGCGAGGTCAGGGTGCGTGCGTGGCCTGTTGTGGCGATCTGTATGGATTTCGGGATTTGGGATATAAGACCGTGCAGGTGGAGGACGGTCAGGAACGAGACATAGCCCTGTTCCTTGCCGAGCAGGTAAGGCACGCACGCCAGCGGATGAAACCAGGGATGGCTGGTGTTCGCCCATAGGCCCTTTGTTATTCGGGTCAAGAGCTTTTTATCGGCCAGTCGTGACAGGCGTTTTGAGGCAGCTGGCATGGATATGCTGCTGTAGCTGGCAAAATCACGGGTCGTGAAAATGACAAAATCCGTACTGTTGAAGAGATCAAGCATAAGCGCCGAGTGTCTCCAGTACCTGTGTCTGCAAGGACGCCCATGCGGACTCTGTGCCATATTCCTCGCGGCTTTCGGTATCCAGGAATTCCACTACCTGTCCCTGGTAATCGCTCCAGGTAAGCCCCATCAGGCAATCAATTGCCTGGGCTAATTGTGGTTTGGTAATAAAGGGTTCCTTCGCTGTCGGAAGGATGTAGCCCCCGGTGAACAGGATGGCAAGATCAAATACATCACGCGCCTGCGTCACCGTTCGACCGGCAAGCGCCTTGATTTTCTGAACAACAGCAACCTCTCCGGGGTAGTGACGACAACGATAGGCGAGCTTCCGGTAGTTGCGGGCGATATCAGGATCAATGAGTTCCATGGGTGCATCATCCGCCATGTTTTGCTTTCTCCTGGAAAACTCAACCTTGGTGGGCAAGCGATGGCCAGCAGGTGTGATCAGGGCAAATCGAAAACGCTGCGTTGTCGTGGTCTGTTTTGCCTTGTTCGGGTCATTGATCTCGATGTCTTCAATATCGAACACTCGCAAGCCGCGTTTAAACGCGGCATCTTGCAGTATTTTGTATCCGTTCTTTTCCAAAGTTGCGACACTACCCGCAAGCACATCGAGATCCATGTCTTCTGAATAGCGCGGGCTGTTAAAAAAGAAGCGCAGATTCACCCCGCCCTTGAGAATATAAAGGTTTGGGTCGGAGATTTTCAGGAGCCTTTCCAGGAAACAATAATGAAAGGCCTCACGTATCCGGGTATCTGAGAGCATGATATATTATGTATCTATGTTTCCATAAGTGTCAATATAGATACATAACACCTCACCTGACCCACGCTGCCTGAGGTTGGGCTGGTCAAAACATGATGCCTATGGGGTCTTTGAATCCGGATCGAGATGCAGCAGTCGTTCACTTCGCCAGACACGCACAATCCTCACGCGCCTCGCGTCGTGACGGTAAACAATTCGAAACGGCGGATGAATCAACTCACGGAGGAATGATTGCTCAAATTCGGGGACTACCCGGCCAATGTCAGGATGATCGACGAGCGTCTCGACCCGTTGAAAAACCTCAGCAACAAACTGTACACCGATATCGGACACTCCCTGCCCCGCATACCAAGCCTTGATCTCTTCGAGATCGCGCAGGGCCGACGCTGTAAAGCTGATAACGACCCGCGGCATTAATCTATTTCAATCCCAGCCGCTTCCTGGCTTCTGCAAGGGAAACTTCTCGTCCTGCTTCCAGATCCGCCAGGCCCTCCACGACTGCACGCATGAAGGCACGATCCTCCTGCGTTTGTTCAAAATCGGCCACCGACTGGACCACGGCAACACCGCGACCACGACTGGTAATGAGTACTGGCCGATGCGCATCCGATACCTGTTTCACTACACGACCGGGATTGATTTTCAGATCGGTAAGAGGAATGACATCCTCTGAAAATTTAGTGCCCATAGCAACTCCAAATGAGCCATTAAATAGCCTAATAATAGCACCTGTTAAATGCACTAACAACTGGTCTATTGCTTACAAGGCAAGCGTATGCATGGCTAAGCCCCAAGCATTTATTTTTCCGTGTTCTTCCGTGGATTCCGTGGCCATTAAT
>JBATFE010000280.1:0-12915 GCA_049664445.1 Gammaproteobacteria bacterium | reverse complement strand
GCGCGACAATACTGAAGATATAGGCCTGCAGCCTGTTGAGTTCGATGCCCTGGCGCGCAAAATCGACCGCCGGCTTGACGATTTCGCGCATCGGCAGGGTGCCGAGTTCAGAGTGAATCTGAAACAGACCCTTGATGGTACCGGGCGTGGCAATACTGCCCATGCCGATATGAAACTCCTGCTGCGCAGTTCCGAAGTCAGCGACGATGGGATAAAAATCCAGTTCGGACACGGGACGCTTGCGCAACGGTGTCTGGACAAAGAAGTCGTACAGTGTATTCTTGCCACCATCCCGATGGGCAAGCAGAAAACCACCACCGCCCGGTGATGTCAGTACAGGTTCGGCCACACAGGCAGCGCACAGCCCGGCCAGGGCTGCATCAAACGCATTGCCTCCTGCCTCCAGTATCCATGCAGCTGCCTCTGCAGTGGCCGGATGCCCGGCTGCGACTGCCCCTTTCATCCGTCCCCCGTCATTGCCGACTATCGATTACACTGTTTCCTGCGCAGCGAATCAGGAATTTCATCGCTTCTTCCTCAAACCCCCGGTGGACTGAAAGTATAAGGTTTTCATGGTCGAGCGGCGCCGGAATATGCGCCCCATGGATATTGCATCATTGATAACGGTTACCGAAAACGGCAGCTTGTATAGCCTCTTGTATGTGACGCAATTTTGACTGTGCGACACTATGCCGCACCCGCTGGTGATGAATTTCTGTTCATGTCCGTCTAGTATGACTGGTACACGTCTCACCCCCATAGTGACGTGTGTTGAGAGTATTTCATTGAAATCCCTCCAAGTTATGGCGGCTGTCCCTAAACAGCCGCCTTTTTTTTGTCCGGATCAATAGTCTGCCGCCTTTGCGGCTACGGGCAGTATCCAAATGCGTCGTCACCTGCACCTGTTCACGCCATGCAACTGCGGACAGATGCACTTGAGCCGTGCATGACTGCCTGTTAATGAAGATTCAAGGAGCGCGCCGAATAGCCGTAATACGTTTATCTGGAGAGGGGGGTCTATGATACGTACTGTCTATGCTTCACTGTGTGGCGCACTCATTTTTATTGCAGCCTTGATTCCACCGGCAATTCTTATACTTGATAAGGCCAAATTCTAGCGACGGCGCCCGGGAATAGCGTGTCAGAAAGGGGCGTAAGTCCCTTTCTTTCTTGTCGAGCCACACAGATTCAATAGTGCCTGCTCACCTGAGCCAAAAGAATCACACCCCGCGGGGGGAGCCTTGGGGTGTGATAGTGGCTTGTATAGGGAATATTATTGTTCGACGCCACTGTTTAACATGATAGGACAGCGCAGCTGCGTGCGTATATTGTCCTTTGGTACGAACTAAATGGTATTGCCAGATAACCCGGTCCTGTCAGGCGCGGGAAATATATTCTCCGGTATTGCTGTTGACCTTGATGAGTTCCCCGCCGGTAAGGTATTCGGGCACCTGCACCACAAGACCGGTACTGAGCGTGGCCGGCTTGGTGCGCGAGGATGCAGAAGCGGCCTTCATGCCGGGTGCAGTGTCCGAGATTTCCAGTACGACGGTTGCCGGCAGGGTGATGCCGAGAATCATGCCATCGGCGATCATTGCCACGATGCCATCGAGGTCTTCGCTCAGGTAAAGCAGTTCCTCTTCCAGTACATCCGTCCCCAGGGTGTACTGCTCGAAGCTTTCCCTGTCCATGAAGGTACAACCGTCGGCATCCTGAAACAGGTACTGCACGGCGCGGCGGCCGAAATCGACCGTCTGCAGGGTGTCGTCACCCTTGAAACGGTTTTCATATTTCTGCTTGCTGACGATATCGACGCCGCGCACCTTGTAGAGGGTGCTGCCGCTGCGGGAGGAGGGACTCTGTACATCCAGTTGCCTGACCAGGATGTTGCGTCCATCGATGTCCAGCACCTGTCCTTTCTTAAGCTCGCTCGCTTTCACGTGATACCGTCAGCCGCTCAGTCGTGGTGATGACCGTGGGGGCCGTGCACATGCCCATGTTCGAGTTCTTCCGCGGAGGCCTCGCGAACATCCGCAATGGTGACATCGAAATTCAGTGTCACGCCGGCGAGCGGATGATTGCCATCGACGGTGACGGTGTCGTCGCCCACGGTCGCGATGGTGACCATGACTGCCTGGCCTTCAGGGCCTTCTGCATGGAACTGCATGCCGGGTTCGATTGCCTGATCCGGCGGAAAGGCATTGCGAGGTACGTCCTGTATTCTTGCCTCGTCACGCACGCCGTAACCTTCTTCCGGTGCGATAGATACCGAAAGCTCATCGCCGCTTGTTTTTCCCGCCAGCGCGCCTTCAAGCCCGGGAATAATGTTGCTTGCCCCGTGCAGGTAGCAGAAGCTGCCGTCATCTGACTTGTCGAGTATGTTGTCGTCATTGTCTTTCAGTGTGTAGTTGATGGTGACAACATGCTTGTCGCTGATTTTCATGGTGCGCTCCTGTGCGTTCGGGTGCGGTATAATTCCGCCAGTGAGTGTGTGGGCGCGAATACTAGCACAGTGTCCCGCGGTTATGCCTGCGGACACCGTAAATTGTGCTGTTTTGGGTAAAATAGACGTATGAACTGGCAGGTATACATCATACTTTGTACGGATAATTCCCTGTATACGGGCATTACAAACGATATTGAGCGGCGCATGCTGCAACACGCGGCATCAAGAGGCGCAAAATATTTCCGCGGGCGCAAGCCACAACAGCTGGTGTACCTGGAAAACGATCATAGTCGCAGCTCGGCGAGCAAACGCGAGGCGGCCATCAAGAAGTTAAAGCGTCCGGAAAAGCAAGCGCTGATCGCGTCCGCCATGAATGAATTCGACGACATCGCCGTCACGGAGCAACAACCGCCCGCTTGTGTTTAAAGACAGCTTTCTTGATGTGAGGCAAATTATTCTTCACGCGGGGTTTGTAGAATGACGGTCAGTGTTGTAAATTCAGGAGGCTATGTATGAGTGAGCGGATCTTCAAAATGCAGATGTCATGTGGCTACCAGGAACCTGACAACATGGTTGCCAGCCTGCAGGTCAGGGTGTTTGAGGATGGCGAGTGGAAGGCCTTTGACCTGAATGTCGGGTCACCCGGTTTCCTGGTGTTCGTCTACGCGGTACTTTCCTGTCAGCAGCTGCACATGCGTCTGGGGTGTGTCGACCGTGGTTTGCACCTTGACTCGGCCGACGGCGATATCGAAATCGTGACAACAGAAGACTGGGCCATCACAAAGCTGCAGGTGGCCTTTTCTGCACTTTTAAGCGAGGGTAAGACAAACGAGGAGGATGTGGCCGCGATCGTGCAGCGCATGAAAAATTGTCCGGTTTCCAGGAACCTGACATTCGCGGCGCATTCCGAAACCCGCCTGGAGTTTCGTTCCTCCTAGCCGCAAGACAGTCGATTCCAGATGCCGCGCTATGTTTTTAACGTCAGGGTAACCACGGGAGAAAAACATGTTTGAATGGCTGGCAAATCCTGAAGCATGGATAGCGCTGGGAACCCTGACAATGCTCGAGATCGTACTGGGCATTGACAACATCATATTTATCTCCATCCTCGTGGGTCGCCTGCCGGAGCATCAGCGCAATATCGGTCGCAGGGTTGGACTCGGTCTGGCCATGATTGCACGCCTGGCCCTGCTGTTCTCCATTGTCTGGGTGATGGGATTGACCGAACCCTGGTTCACGGTAATGGACCAGGTGATTTCAGGGCGTGACGTCATCCTTATAGGTGGAGGATTGTTTCTGCTCGCCAAGTCTACACACGAAATTCATCAGAGCCTGGAAGGAGTAACCGAACACGTTCACACTGCTGTTGCAGCCAGCCTGGGCTCGGTGCTGGTCCAGATCGCCGTGCTCGACATCGTCTTCTCACTGGATTCGGTGATCACGGCCGTGGGGCTGGTGGAGCACGTTTCCATCATGGCCATCGCCATCGTCATAGCTGTAGGTGTCATGTTGATTGCGGCCAAACCGATCGGGGATTTTGTCGATACGCATCCAACCGTCAAGATACTGGCACTTGCCTTCCTGATTCTGGTCGGTGTGACACTGATGGCAGAAGGATTCGATGTGCATGTTCCGAAAGGCTATATCTATTTTGCCATGGCCTTCTCGGTGCTTGTCGAGATGCTCAATATCCGCATGCACAAGAAACAGGCAGTACCACTGGTGTTGCACAAAAAGATGGATGAATAAGCTCGCCGGCCACGGTTCGCGGCGCCGCAGGTCACGGCTGCAAATCCACAGCCGGCAAGGATAAGCTGGCTACGCGGCCGACCGCGCCGGCTTCGCTTGCACACGACTGCCGGCGCGGGCGCTGCGGATCGTCCTCGGGGAAGCGCTCCTTCATCATCTGTACCTGCTTGCGTATCTCGCCCTTGCGCAGGCCCATAAAAAAATAGAAAAATTTCTCGGTCGATAGACCCCGGTGCGTCGTTGAGGTCAGCGCATGCTTTGCCATAGACGTTCTCCTTGCGGGTGGTGGGCGCAGGGCCATGATCATGTAGCGCGTTCAGCAAGCATAAACCGGTCCTGAAGAATTTAGCGCACGATCTCTTCTGCGTCGTCATGATGATAAGGCTGATGACGTGACGGCTGAGTGCCTGTCTTCCGCTGGAAGCAGACGCTCTCAGAGTCGTCTGTTTTTCCAGAGTCTCCCTAATGTTGAGCAGACTGTCCGCTGTGCCGGTTTCCGGGTGGCTGTGGCGCTCGGTATTGTCGCCAGCGCGTTGTACAATGCGTGTGGTTGTGAAAGCAAGATCAATTCTCCGGGAGATCGACATGGGTATAGCTCTGTTATTGCATGCACTGGCAGCCGCTGTCTGGGTTGGCGGTATGTTCTTTGCGTATGTGGCATTGCGGCCAGTGGCTGCAACCCAGCTTGAACCGCCGCTGCGCCTCGCCTTGTGGGCGGGTGTGTTCGGCAAGTTCTTCCCGTGGGTGTTCGTCGCCATTGCTATCCTGCTGGTGACGGGCTTCTGGATGGTGCTTGGCTTTTATGGCGGCTTTGGCGCGGTGGGTCTGTATGTACACCTGATGCTGTGGCTGGGCATCGTGATGATGCTTGTCTTCATGCATGTATATTTTGCGGCCTTTAAACGCCTGAAGCTGGCGGTGGCTGCAGAAGACTGGGCGCTGGGTGCCAGCAAGCTCGCCCAGATACGTCTTTTGATTGCCATAAATCTTGCGCTCGGCGTGTGTGTCATTGCCGTTGCTTCCGGCGGACGCTACCTGTTGCAGTAAGGGCGTGTTGTGCAGCGTGTTTGTGGCTTGATAGTCGCGTGGCAGCCAGCTACTCTCAGGGCAGCAACGCAATATTCAAATGTATAACCCATAATCGAGGGACACGATGATGACAGATATGAACACATTCCCGCATGCACCGGATGGCTGGACGCAGGCTGCAGCCAGGGACAAGATTACAGCAGAAGGCCTGGTGGAGTCCGCGGATCTGTGGGACGCGATGCGCGCGTTGCAGGAATTTTATTCACGCCATGACAGTCCCAGCATCAATGCACGTGAATTGCACGATGCACTGGAAGAACGCTTTCATAACCGCGGTGGTATGAAATTTCTCTATGAGCTGTTGCCGGGCGGGCCGGTGGCACAGGGTTGTCGCCTCGCCGGGCTGGAGCCGCCAGCGGGCAGTGCGGACCAGAGTTTCGGCAGCGTGATGTAGTTTTACGGGACCCGCAATCGCGTCGTCGCGGAAACCATTCGCTTAACAGAATTTACCTGCAGGAGCGCCGTCCCCGGCGCTCCTGCACCGGATAGCCCGGGATCATTGCGCCTGGCTCAACTTCTTCAGCACATGCGCGGCCGCAACCAGCCCGAAGCTTGCTGTGACCGTCATCACCGAGCCAAGGCCGCCGGCACAACTCAAACCACCGATGCCTGGTGTATCCGGTTTTTGGCTGCTGATTTTACCGTCTGCGGCCGGGAACACGGGGTGTTCTACCGAGTACACGCAGGGTATGTCGAAACGCCGTTTCAGGTTGGCCGGAAAGCCGTATTCCTGTCGCAATAACTTGCGCGTCTTGGAAAACAGGGCGTCATGCTCGGTACGGCTCAGGTCCGCCACCCGGATGCGGGTCGGGTCGGTTTGCCCGCCGGCGCCCCCGACGGTGATGATGCGCAAGCGCTTGCGTCTGCACCAGGCAATCAGTCGCGCCTTGGTGCGAAAGCCGTCGATGCAGTCAATGATGTAGTCGAAGGGCTCGCTCAACAAGGTCTCGAGATTGTCCACCGTGAGGAAATCCTCGATGGCCGTCACCCGGCACGCGGGGTTGATTTGCCGAATACGTGCCGCCATGACCTGTACCTTGGCCTTGCCAAGGGTGCTGTCCAGCGCAGGACACTGGCGGTTGATATTGGACACGGCGACATGGTCCATGTCGACCAGGGTGATGTGGCCGATGGCAGAACGCGCCAGTGCCTCGGCGGCCCAGGAACCGACACCGCCGATACCGAGCACACAGACCCGTGCCGCAGTGAACCTTGACAGTGCCTGCTCGCCATAGAGCCTCAGGATACCGCCAAAACGGCGTTCAGGATCCGCGGCATTGCGGCTGCTGTTTGCTTCTTCCGTGGATGGCATGAAGCTAACATACCAGAAACCAAATGAAATAACGGCTGTGTTTGCCTGCTGCATGCGCCTACAATAAAAATCATGGAATTGATCGACAGTCACTGTCACCTGGACGTGTCGGATTTCGATGCAGACCGTCAGGCGGTACTGCGGCGGGCGCGCCGCAACGGGGTTGCCGGCATTGTTGTGCCCGGCATCGATGCGGCGGGCTGGGACCCGTTATGGCAATTGTGTTGCAGCGAGCCCGGGCTCTATCCGGCGTTCGGTCTGCACCCGGTATTTCTGCCACAGCACACGGCCCGTGACCTGGTGGTCTTGCAGGCCCTGGTGCAACGGCATCCGCCGGTTGCAATAGGGGAGATCGGTCTGGATTACTTTGTCGAGGGTCTGGACAGGGAAGACCAGCAAACCCTGTTCGAGTCGCAGCTGGCGATTGCGCGTGACGCCGGTTTGCCCGTCATCCTGCATGTGCGCAAGTCGCATGACCAGGTGCTGGCGACATTAAAACGCGTGCGTGTCTGCGGGGGCATCTGTCATGCCTTCAACGGCAGTCAGCAACAGGCATCACTGTATCTGGACCTGGGTTTCAGGTTTGGTTTCGGTGGCATGCTGACCTTTGAACGCTCGACCAGGCTGCGTACCCTGGCAAAGGCGTTACCGCTGGAATCCCTGGTGCTGGAAACAGACGCCCCGGATATGACGGTTGCGCAACACCAGGGCGAGCGAAACAGCCCGGAGTACCTGCCTTACTGTCTTGCGGCACTGGCCGAGGTGCGTGATGAAAGTGCGCAGGAGATCGCGCGCGTCACCACTGCAAATGCACGCGAGGTATTGAAGCTGGATACATGGAAGCCGGGCATTACGAATTCCTGATCGAGAGAAAAAGAGTATTCCCTCTCCCGCTGTGGGGGAGGGGGTTAACAGGGTAGCAATGCTTTCAATCGTACAATTAAGGAAGCTTATTAATTCAATATATCAATGTAGGGTGCACTCCGTGCACCATGAAACAACAGCTTGCATGTTCCCCATGGTGCACGAAGTGCACCCTACTGGCATTGCTCTGGCTGCATGCGGTGATTTTGTAAAATTATCAGAGGGTCCTTAAACAGGAAGGTCGTGCCATGGCTGTGCAATTTAAATGTACCTTTTTGCTGTTCCTGCTTTTGATTGTCGGCACTGGTGTTGCTGTCGGGAAACAACTGGAAGAACAAACCGGTGGCTGGCGTCTTGCCGCCGAGTCCAGTCCCTACCTGCGGCTGCATGCCGACAATCCGGTGGAGTGGTATCCCTGGGGTGAGGCAGCCTTTGAAAAGGCGCGCAGGGAAAACAAGCCATTATTCATCTCCATTGGTTATTTCACCTGCCACTGGTGTCACGTCATGGCCAGGGAGTCCTTCAGTAATCCGGACATAGCCAGGCAGATTAATGAAGGCTTCGTCGCGATCAAGATTGACCGCGAGCAACGACCGGACCTCGATGCGGCCTACATGCAGTATGTGACATTGACGCGCGGGCACGGTGGCTGGCCGATGTCGGTGTGGGCAACACCCGCGGGCGATCCGTTTGTCGGCGCAACCTATATACCGCCGGACGAGACCCGGGGTCGGCCCGGGATGAAACAGTTACTGGCACGCCTGACCCGCTTGTGGAAAGACGACGAAGCCGGTATCCGGGAAACGGCGGCGAGTGCTGTCAGGACGCTGAAGAAACTGGGCGGCTCAGCCAAACCGGTGAAGATATTGACGGCTGCGCCACTGGCCGAGGCGCGTCAGCAGTATGCAAGCAGTTTTGATGAACTGCAGGGCGGCTTCGGCATGGCGCCCAAGTTTCCGCAGCCGGCACGCCTCATGTTTCTGTTGCAGGATGAGCCGCAGGCCAGTGCCGACATGGCACTGCTGACGCTCGACAGCATGCTGGCAGGCGGCATCTATGATCAGCTGGGTGGCGGTTTCCACCGTTATTCCACCGATTTTGAATGGCGCGTGCCACACTTCGAAAAGATGCTCTATGACCAGGCGCTGATTGCCCGTGCCTGTCTGTATGCCTACCGGCGTAGCGGCAACGTTCACTATGCTGAATGCGCACGTGCCACACTTGATTTCACCCTGACGGAGATGCGCGACCCGCAGGGCGGGTTCTATGCTGCGCTGGGTGCGGACAGCCCCGTGCCGGGCGCCGCGAATGAACACATGGAGGAGGGTGCCTTCTACACCTGGAACTGGTGGCAACTGAACGAGGCTATCAACGATGCCGCGCTGCGCGACTGGGTCGTGGCACGCTATGGCCTGAGCAAACATGGCAATGCCGTCAGTGATCCGCTCAACGAGATGTCAAGCAAGAACGTCCTCTACCAGGCGCTGGATACACACGAGCTGGCGAAAAGATTCAAGGTCGATCTGATCACGGCGCGTCAGCGTAATGCCGAGGGTGACCGGCTGCTGCGTGCGGCGCGCAACAAGCGCCCGGCCGTGCCGGTAGATGACAAGGTGGTGGCAGTGTGGAATGGCTACATGATGACAACGCTGGCGCTGGCCGGCCGCCTGCTGGATGAACCGCTTTATATCGAGGCGGCTGAACGCACGGCGGATTTTGTACTGACTACACTGTTTAATGAAAAGGATGCGCTGCTCTATCGAGACTGGCGCGCCGGCGAACTCGGTGTGCCGGGCTTTAGTGAAGACTATGCCGCAGTGGCCGAAGGGCTGCTGGCGCTTTACAAGGTGACAGGCAACAAGCGCTGGTTGAACGCGGTGCGCACGCTGGTCGACCTGCAGCTGGCCCTGTTCTGGGATAACGATAACGGTGGTTTTTTCAGCACCCCGGCGACGACCGAATTATGGGTGCGTGAGAAACAGGCCAGTGACGGTGCCACGCTGGCCGCCAACGGCATCGCCCTGCACGTGTTGTTGCAGCTGGGTGAACTGAGCGGGCAGCAAGCCTATCCATCATACGCGTGGCAGACCGCCGCCTGGGCCACTGCACAATTGCAGGATGCGGCCGCCGCCATGCCCTACAGCCTGATTCAATGGCAGGACCTTGTTGAATTGAATCCCGAGCAACAAAAAGCGGCAGTGACCCGGTAGAGCAGAGTAGAGCCAATCTGATTACCCTGCAGGTGATCGGCGCTGTGCTGACCCTGCCGCTGGTTATCTGGTTAGCACAGTCTGCTTGATGCCGGTTGCTGCATCTGGCCAACCCTGACGGCTGCCGTGTTATTCTGCCCTGCGTGAACAGATTCCCGGCACTGTTGGCAGTCTTGTTACCGGCAATGACCTGCCATGCCGTCGATTTCCGTGCCGGTAATGTCGAGGGCCTGTTCGACCTGACGGCGGCCTACGGGCTGGGTGTGCGCACCGAAGGTGTCAACAAGGATATCGTGGCCATCGCCAACGGTGGCACCCGTGCCTCTGCCAATAATGATGACGGTGACCTCAACTACGACCGTGGCATCATCTCCAGTGCCGTGCAACTGGATGCCGACCTGACGCTGGTATGGAAGCAGTTCGGCGCCTACGTGCGTGGCTATGCCCTGTATGACTACGAGAATGAGGATGTTGAGCGTGAACGTACCCCGCTGAGTGATGATGCCCGGGATATTCTCGGCAAGGATGCCGGTCTGCTCGAACACTATGTGTCAATGAACATCACGCCCGGGGGTACACCGGTGATTTTCCGCCTCGGTGACCAGGTGCTCAACTGGGGTGAGAGCACATTCATCCGTGAAGGTATCGACGTCATCAATCCTGTCGACCTGGCAACACTGGGTCAGCCAGTGACACCGCTGCGTGACCGCTTTATTCCATTGGGCATGCTCTGGGGCGCCGCCAATGTCACGGACTACGTGTCGATCGAAGGCTACTATCAGTACGAGTGGAAGCCGGTTACCTTGCCGCCGGTCGGCAGTTACTTTTCATCCAACGACCTGTTGGGCGGTGATGGCGTCAATGTTGCCATGCTCGGGGCGGGGCAATATTCAGATCTGGGTACGGACCTGGATGCGGCGTTTGGATTACCGGCGGGCACCCTGGGGTTTGACCCGGACTTCATGAAATTGCCCGGCCTTCGTGTCGATGATGCCGGGGACGGTGGGCAGTTCGGTTTTTCAGTTTCAACGATCATGCGCAACACCGCGGCTACCCGCGTCTCTGCGCACCTCGTCCGCTACCACAGCCGCCTGCCGATTATCAGCGGGCGTACGGCCAGTCAGCAGGCCATCGATCAAACCTCGCAGGCCAATGTCGATGCGCTGGCCGCCAGCCTGGTGCCGGCGTACCTGGATAATGGTCTCACGCCTGACGAGGCCGCCAGTGAAGCAGAACAGACAGCCGGCGCACTGACGACCAGTCGTTACGCGAACCAGGCGGGATACCTTGCCGAGTACCCCGAGGACATCACCATGCTGGGTCTGAGTTTCAGCACGGCAACCGCCCTGCGCGGTCTGTTGCTTTCCGGTGAGCTGTCGCATCACCTTGATTTCCCCTTCCAGCTGGACCTGGGCGAGGTGATCGCGGCGACGCTGTCACCCATCCAGTACAGTGATAACAGCAGTAGCCTGGGCAGTTTTGGTGCCAGTGAAAACGTCAAGGGCTATTCGCGACACGATCGTACCCAGGCAACGCTGGGTGTGACGCAGTTCTTCGGTCCCCGCTTCGGCGCCGCACAGACGGCTGCCAGTGCGGATGTCGCCATGGTCTATGTGCACGATATGCCCGGCAGTGACGAGCCACGGTTGCAGGCCACGGTGCCGCCTGCCGCGACCTCGTGGGGTTATCGGGTCGGGGGATCGCTGATTTACAACGGTGTCCTTGGCGGGCTCACGCTGGTGCCTGCGCTGCTGTGGACGCATGACGTCAAAGGCACCACGCCGGCCCCGCTGGGCACGTTCCAGCAAGACCGTCAATCATTGACTGCCGCGCTGGGTGCCAGTTTTATTAACCAGTGGACTGCGACCCTGAGCTATACGAATTTCCTGAATGGCAATAAGAGCCTGATCAGGGACCGGGACCTGCTGGGTTTCCGGGTGAGCTATACCTTTTAGGGCGAAACAAGTATGCGCTATCTGAATGCACTGTTTTTGTTGCCGGCACTGTTTTCGGCATCTGTCCCGGCTGACAGTTCTTCGTCTGCAGCGGCTTCGCCCGGCAGTGCGCCACTGACCCCTGTCGGTGCCGAGCGTGCCGGTAATGCCAGCGGCAGCATTCCGCCCTGGACGGGTGGCCTCACCGCACCACCGGCTGCCTATGTGCCCGGCAAACACGAGGTGGATCCGTTTGCGGAGGATGCGCTGTTGTACAGCATCACGGCAGACAAGCTGGATGTCTACGCTGACAAGCTGTCCCCGGGTCAGCAGGCGCTGTTACGTGCGCATCCCGACAGCTGGTATATGCAGGTATACCCGACGCACCGTTCTGCCTCCTATCCTGACTGGGTATACAGTGCGCTGCAGGACAATGCGCAAACCGCCACGGTGCTGCGGGAAGGCAAGGGCGGTGTCGCCGGTGCCAATGTCAGCTCACCGTTCCCCATCCCGGCAAGCGGTGTTGAGGTGGTGTGGAATCATAACCTGCGCTGGCGCGGCATCCGCGTGCAGCGCAGTTTTGGGCAGGCAGCCGTCACCCAGAGGGGGCGCTACACGGTGACGCTGGCATTGCAGGACTTTGCCTTCCCCTATGCAGCGCATCCCGAAGATGCAATACGCACAGAATTTCCCAACATGCTGCTGGCACTGAAATCAAAAACCATCGAGCCCGGACTGATCTCGGGTGATGGCAACCTGGTGCTCGAACCCATCGACCAGACAGATGCCCCGCGCAAGTCATGGAGCTACAACAGGAACCTGCGACGTATCCTGCGTGCACCCTACATTGCCAATGCCTATCCGGCAGCCAACACGGATAACCTGCGCACCGTTGACGAGTTCGATATGTTTAACGGGTCTCCCGAGCAGTATGACTGGCAATTGCAAGGCAAGCAGGAACTGTATATTCCCTACAATGCCTACCGCATCCATGCGCAGGACCTGGACTACGATGATATTGTCCTGCAGCAGCATATCAATCCGCAGCTGGCGCGCTACGAACTGCACCGCGTATGGGTCGTGGAAGGCACGCTGAAACCGGGTATGAAACATATCTACGGGCGGCGCGTGTTCTATGTCGATGAAGACAGCTGGCAGATCGCCGTGGCGGATAACTATGACCTGGAGGGCAAGCTGTGGCGCACCTCGGAGGCGCATGCGCTGAATTAGTACCAGGTACCCGTGCTGTGGAGTACGCAGGAGGTCTACTATGACCTGAAAGAACACCGTTATCTGGTCTCGGGGCGGGCT
>JBATFE010000279.1:0-2890 GCA_049664445.1 Gammaproteobacteria bacterium | reverse complement strand
CACACCTCCGGTCCGGTGCTGGAGCGTGCCGGTGACCTGGTGGCACTGTTGACCAATCTTGAACCCAATGATGTCCTGTTCGTCGACGAGATTCACCGCCTCAGCCCGGTGGTCGAGGAGATCCTCTACCCGGCCATGGAGGACTACCAGCTGGACATCATGATCGGTGAAGGGCCGGCGGCGCGCTCCATCAAGCTGGATCTGCCACCGTTTACCCTGGTGGGTGCCACCACGCGTGCCGGTCTGCTGACCTCGCCGCTGCGTGACCGCTTCGGTATTGTGCAGCGCCTGGAATTTTATGCGGCAGCCGATCTGGCGGCTATCCTGCGACGAGCCGCCGGTATCCTTGGCATCATTATCGATACCGAGGGGGCCATGGAGCTGGCGCGCCGCTCGCGGGGTACGCCGCGCATCGCCAACCGCCTGTTGCGGCGGGTGCGCGACTATGCCGAGGTCAAATCGGATGGACAGGTGAACCGGGCGATTGCCGAACGGGCGATGAAAATGCTGAATGTCGATGCGCTGGGGTTCGATGCACAGGACCGCAAACTGCTGCTGACCATTATTGAAAAGTTCGATGGCGGGCCGGTAGGCGTCGATAATCTGTCGGCTGCGATCGGCGAGGAACGCGGTACCATCGAAGACGTCCTCGAGCCGTACCTGATCCAGCAGGGCTTTATCATGCGCACCCCCCGTGGGCGCATGGCGACCCGTAATGCCTACCTGCATTGCGGCCTCAAGCCACCGCTTTCGCAGGCCGGCGAGCCACTGGAATTACTGGTTGACGATACGGGTGAGGGCGTTTAGCACTGACTATTGCATGGCCGTATTGTTTTCACATTTGTCTACTATTACCACTGCTGTATCGATAAACTCCTCCTCCGGGGAATTCGCTGCCGGTTTTGTGGTCACTAATTCCGACCCGGAGTCCTGAACCCGGTGTCCACGTTTGCATGGCCGGTTCGCGTCTACTACGAAGACACCGACAGTGGCGGTGTTGTTTACTACGCCAACTACTTGCGTTTTATGGAACGTGCACGCACCGAGTGGCTGCGGGCGCTGGGTTTCGAACAGGACCGTTTGATCCGGGAAGAGGGTATCGTATTCGCCGTACGCTCGGCCAGCATCGAGTATCTGCGGCCGGCGCGCTTCAACGATCTGCTCAGTGTGGTCTCCGATTTGCAGCATCGCGGGCGTGCCAGTTTGACGTTTAAACATACAATCAGCCGGCAACACGAGGCGTCGCGACCCTGCGTTACCGGCGAGGTGAAGATTGCCTGTATCAATGCAGACACGTTTCGACCGCAACCCATACCCGATTTACTATTGAAGGAGATAGCGGATGGCAGCTGACATGTCATTTTTTCACCTGATCAGCGGTGCCAGCCTGGTGGTGCAACTGGTGATGGTGCTGTTGCTGGTGGTATCCATGGTGTCATGGACCATGATCTTCAGGCGCCGCAGCGTCCTCAGGGAGGCGCGTCTCGCGGCAGATGAATTCGAGGACCGTTTCTGGTCAGGTGGCGATCTGGCCAAGCTGTACCGCGATGTCACGGCACAGTCGGAACATGCCATCGGCATGGCCGGTATCTTCCAGTCCGGTTTCAGCGAATTTGCGCGGCTGCGCAAGCAGTCCGGAGGCGATCCGCGGACGGTCGTCGAGGGGGCGCAGCGCGTCATGCGGGTTGCCCTGTCACGGGAGACGGATGACCTGGAAACGCATCTGTCGTTCCTGGCGACGGTCGGGTCGACCAGCCCCTATGTAGGACTGTTCGGAACCGTGTGGGGCATCATGAATTCGTTTCGCAGTCTCGGTAACGCGCAACAGGCGACCCTGTCGATGGTGGCCCCCGGCATTGCCGAGGCACTGATCGCCACCGCCATGGGACTGTTTGCCGCCATTCCTGCGGTGATTGCCTACAACCGTTATTCCAATGACGTGGAACGCCTGATTAACCGCTACGACAATTTCCTCGAGGAGTTCTCCACCATCCTGCAACGTCAGGCCCATGTCTGAGCGATCCAGGGTAAAGAGCATTTAAGCGATGGCCCGTCAGCGTATTCGTAAAAAGCCCATGGCCGAGATCAACGTCGTGCCCTATATCGATGTGATGCTGGTGATGCTGGTGATCTTCATGGTGACAGCGCCACTGCTGACCCAGGGCGTACAGGTCGATCTGCCCGTGGCCTCGGCCGAGCTAATCGATGATGCCGACAATGAACCCCTGGTGGTTAACGTGGACGCCGCCGGCAACCTCTACCTCAATGTCGGCGAGAACCCCGAGCAGCCACTGGATGGCGAGACACTGTCGAAGAATGTGGCCGCGGTCCTGCGGCGTCAGCCACAGAAGAAGGTGCTGGTTCGCGGTGATCATGCCGTGGATTACGGCACGGTGGTGTCGGCCATGGTGCTGTTGCAGCAGGCGGGTGTACCGAATGTAGGGCTGGTCACCGAGCCACCGGAGCAATAGTTCGCTATGTGGCAGGCCGTACGTGAAAATCCACGCGCCGTTGCGTATGCGGTACTGATGCATGTCGGGCTGTTGCTGTTGCTGATATTCAGTCTTGACTGGACACCGAAGGCCATCAAGCCCGGCAGCAACACGCCCATTCAGGCGGAACTGGTCGATGTCTCGAAACTGCAGGCGATCGAGGAGCGGAAGCTGGCCGAGCAGCGTAAAGTTGAGGAACAAAAGCGCAAGGCCGAGGAAGCGCTGAAACAAAAGGCGGAAGCAGAGCGCCAGCAGCAGCTGAAGCAGGAACAGGCGCGCAAGGCCGAGGCGGAGCGTAAACAGAAGGCTGAGCAGGACGCAAAAAAGAAGGCAGAAGCAGATCGCAGGAAAAAGGTCGATCTGGCGGCAAAACAGAAGGCCGAGGAACAGCGCAAGGC
>JBATFE010000278.1:0-2138 GCA_049664445.1 Gammaproteobacteria bacterium | reverse complement strand
GCGTCGAAAGACATCTTTGCATCCAGCGCCATCAGCTTCCCGTCGTCGATATCAGCCAGCGGGTTGATTTCCGCCAGCAGTGCATCTTTATCACGGAAGGCACGATACAGTGCCTGCATGATCTTGGCGGCCTCACCAATCTGCTTGCCTGTGAACCCCATCCTGGCCGCAATCTTGCGGCACTGGAAGCCGGCCAGGCCGATAGCGGGATCCACCGCCTCGTGAATAACACGGTCCGGCTCTGTTTTTGCGACTTCTTCTATATTCATACCGCCGGATGCCGAGGCAATCACGGTGATCCGTTGTGTGGCGCGGTCAATGACCATGCCGAGATAGAATTCCTTGTTGATGTCGCAGGCCTGCTCCACCAGCACGCGCTGCACCAGCCGGCCCGCTGCACCGGTTTGCGGTGTCACCAGGTGAGTGCCGATCATTTCATCGGTGAATTGCTTGACCTCGTCGATGGATGTCGCGACCTTGACGCCACCGCCCTTGCCCCGGCCACCGGCGTGAATCTGCGCCTTGACCACCCAGCGTTCGCCACCGAGTTCTTCCGCGATGGTCGCGGCATTGTCTACATTGTGTGCAACACGACCGTCCGGGACCGGTACGCCGTAACCGCGCAGCAGTTCCTTGGTCTGGTACTCGTGAATATTCAAAAGACTTCTCCGGTTTTCAGGCTGTTAACAGCTGTTATTTACGGGCCGCGAGGGATTTCTCGATCTGCGCATACTTGTCCACCATCACCTGTGCCTGGCGAATGGACGCTGCATCAATCAGGCGACCGTCGAGCGAGACGGCACCCTTGCCTTCGGCCGCTGCCTCATCCATGGCGATGAGAATGCGGCGCGCACGATCCACTTCGGCGCCCGGCGGGGTAAACACCTCGTTGGCCAGCGCGATCTGTGACGGGTGGATGGCCCACTTGCCCTCGACACCGAGCGCGGCAACGCTGCGGGAGACCGCCTTGTAGCCGTCCGGATCTTTAAAATCACCAAACGGGCCATCGATCGGGCGCAAGCCATAGGCACGGCAGGCAACCACCATGCGTGAAATGGCGAAATGCCACTGGTCGCCCCAGTGACGCTCGCGCCTGCCCTCGCTGTCAGGGTGCGTCAGGGTGTAGTAATCGGTGTTGGCACCACCCATGCTGGTGGTGCGGGCCTGGGTCGAGGCCGCGTAATCGGCAACGCCGAACACCATGGCCTCCATGCGCTCCGGACAGGTCTGGGCAATGCTTTCGACATTGGCCATGCCCAGTGCGGTTTCAATCAGTACATGCAGATTGATCTGCTCGAACCCCCTGGCCGCCTCGATCTGCTCCAGCATGGTCGAGACGAACAGGATATCCGAGGGAGAACCCACCTTGGGTATCAGGATAGTATCGAGCTTGTCACCGGCCTGTTCGACCACGTCGACGATATCGCGGTAGCAGTAGTGGGTATCCAGACCATTGATGCGCACAGAAACACTGCAGTTCGACCAGTCCAGGTCATTCAACGCCTCAATCACGTTTTTGCGTGCCTGTGCCTTGTCATCAGGCGCGACGGCATCTTCAAGATCCAGAAAGACCATGTCCGCACCGGCTGTGGGTGCCTTCTCGAGCATGCGGACGTTACTACCGGGAACAGCCAGTTCGCTGCGGTGCAGACGATTACGTAGAGCCATGATGTACCTCTGGTTAGAGTGTCAAATGCAGGGCGCCCGGCCGTTCAATCATGACCCGCTCCAGACGCCGTCGGGACCAAGCCGGTGCAAACAAGGCCGCGTAATATACAAGGTTAGGTCGCGTATTGGAATGTGATGCCACGCCAGCAACTGTCGTAGCCACGAGCACACGGCGCTGCATACACAGAAAATGATACTTAATTTATTATATAATACAGTGTGTTATATATTTTTGTTAGTGTTGATTCGGCACCCGGACAGCGGTCGCTACAACTTTTGCACAGGGGTCTTACTTCACGTCGACCCTTCTATATAATCAGCATCCCGGAATAACACTCCGGCAGATACCGAATTCCACCGGCAACCATCGGCAGCTTACCCCAGGAGGCACTGCATGAATGTTTTATATGGACTGTGTGTCGCCTTGCTGCTGGCCACACCGCTTGCCCACGGCAGCAGCAAGGACCCCG
>JBATFE010000277.1:0-4601 GCA_049664445.1 Gammaproteobacteria bacterium | reverse complement strand
CGCGGCATCAAGCTGCAACCGGGGCAGCATGTTATTTCTCTGATTATCGCCAGTGACAGCCCGGTACTGACTGCAACCGAGAACGGCTATGGCAAGCGCACCTCGGCAGATGACTACCCGGTCTATGGCCGGGGCGGCCAGGGTGTCATCGCCATCCAGATAAGCGATAGAAACGGTGCCGTTGTCGGTGCGGTGCCGGCCGATGACAGTGATGAGGTGATGTTGATCAGCAGCGGCGGTACGCTGGTGCGCACCCGGGTCAACGAGATTTCCGTCATGGGCAGGAACACGCAGGGTGTGCGCCTGATCTCCCTGGTCAATGACGAGAAGCTGGTCGGTATCGAGCGTGTTGTCGAGGACAGGGATGATGAGGACAGCGGTGATGAGGACAGCAGTGACGAGGGTGAATCAGCCAACGATACGGATGACAGCGAACAATAATGTATTAACCGTGGGAAACACAGCCTCCCTTCATTACGGAACCTTTGCCCGCGGCAGAGGAAGCCAAAGGACCAGTAACAATGCCCGAAATCTATAACTTCAGCGCCGGACCCGCGATACTGCCTGCTGCTGTACTGGAGCAAGCGCGCGATGAACTGCTGGACTGGCACGCCAGCGGTATGTCGGTGATGGAAATGAGTCACCGCAGCAAGGAGTATCTGTCGATTGCCGAGCAGGCAGAGGCCGACCTGCGTGAACTGTTGTCTATCCCGGCGAATTACCGGGTGTTGTTTCTGCAGGGCGGTGCAACCAGCCAGTTTGCGATGGTGCCAATGAACCTGCTGCGTGGCAAGCAACAGGCAGACTATGTGAATACCGGCGCCTGGTCGAAAAAGGCGATTGCCGAGGCGCGGCGCTATTGCGAGGTCAGCGTGGTAGCCTCATCGGAAGACAGCAATTTCACCAGCATTCCTGCATTTGATTCCTGGAGACGCAATGCCGATGCTGCCTACCTGCACTACACACCTAACGAGACCATCGGTGGTGTCGAGTTCCACTGGGTGCCGGAGAGCGGTGATGTACCGCTGGTGGTGGACATGTCCTCGACCCTGCTGTCGCGGCCGCTTGATGTCTCGCGCTTTGGTGTGATCTATGCCGGTGCGCAGAAGAACATTGGCCCGGCTGGCCTGACGGTGGTGATTGTTCGCGAAGACCTGCCGGGCGAGACCCTTGCAGGCACGCCTTCCATGTTTGATTACAAACTGCATGCTGATAACGGTTCCATGCTGAATACACCGCCAACCTTTAGCTGGTATCTTGCCGGCCTGGTATTCAAATGGCTGAAACAGCAGGGCGGTCTTGCCGCGATGGCGACGATTAACCAGCGCAAGTCACAACGCCTCTACGATGCCATCGCACAATCAGGATTCTACACCAGTCCGGTTGATGCCGATTGCCGTTCCTGGATGAACGTGCCGTTTACGCTCGCTGACGCCGCGCTGGATAGCGAGTTCCTTGCACTGGCCAAGTCAGCCGGACTGCTGAACCTGAAAGGCCACCGCTCCGTCGGAGGCATGCGCGCCAGTATCTATAATGCCATGCCGGAAGCAGGCATAGCTGCCCTGATCGATTTCATGGGTGAGTTCGAGCGTACCCGGGGTTGAGCCTCTGCACGGCGCATTTTTATTTCTGATGACCTTGTAATTACCTAAACTATGTACAAGATTCTGACACTGAATAACATTTCCCCCGTCGGACTGGATCATTTTCCGCGGGATTCCTATGAAGTGGCCTCCGAGATACAGCACCCGGATGCCATCCTGCTGCGTTCTTTCAACATGCATGACATGGTCGTGCCTGTGTCCGTCAAGGCGATTGGCCGCGCCGGTGCCGGCGTCAACAATATTCCGGTTGAACGCATGAACGGGGCCGGGATCCCGGTTTTCAACGCGCCCGGCGCGAATGCCAATGCCGTCAAGGAACTGGTCATTGCCGGCATGCTGATGGCCTCCCGGAACCTCTGCCAGGCGTGGGATTTCGCGCGCGCCCTGGAAGGTGATGATGCCGCCATTCACAAGGCGGTCGAGGCAGGGAAAAAACAGTTTGTCGGCTTTGAACTGCCCGGAAAGACACTCGGCGTGATCGGGCTGGGTGCCATCGGGGTACAGGTTGCCAACGGGGCCCTTGCACTGGGCATGAATGTCATCGGCTTTGATCCGGAGATCACCGTCAAGCGAGCCTGGCAGATGTCGTCGGATGTTCGACAGGCCGCGAGTGTTGAGGAATTGCTGGCAAATGTGGACTACGTGACCTTTCACGTACCGCTGGTCGATGCCACGCGCAACATGATCAATGCCGACCGTCTGAAGCTGATCAAGGACAACGCGGTGGTCCTGAATTTCTCGCGCAATGGCGTCGTTGACGATGCCGCGGTGGTTGCCGCGATCGATGCCGGCAAGGTGTATTCCTACGTGTGTGATTTTCCGAGCAACCTGCTGAAGAATCATCCGCGCGTCGTCACCCTGCCGCACCTCGGTGCCTCCACGCAACAGGCCGAGGAGAACTGTGCCATCATGGTGGCTGAGGAGGTACGTGATTACCTCGAGAACGGCAATGTCAGGAATTCGGTTAATTTACCCGAGATGCACATGCCGCGAAACGGTGCCAACCGCATTGCCGTGGTGAACGAGAATGTGCCCAACATGCTGGGCCAGATTTCAACCTGCATCGCAGAGGCCGGCCTGAATATTCTCGACATGCTGAATAAATCGAGAAATGAACTGGCCTGTACACTGGTCGATGTCGACTCGGATGTTAAGCCTGCATGCCTGGAACATCTGGCAGGCATCAAGGGCGTACTGAATGTCCGTGCACTGTAGGATCGACAAGGTATCCCCGGGACATCATAGCTGCGCTGTTGTGATGGCCCAACGGGTGAGTGAAGCGGATAGCTGCCGGACCTGCAGGGTACTGAATGCGGCTGATTAAAATGAGTACCGATAAAAAACTGGATAAACTGCGCAGCAGGATTGATGCGCTGGATGAACAGATCCAGACGCTGATCAATGCGCGTGCCCAGTGTGCGGCGGAAATCGCCGAGATCAAGACCGGGCAGGGCGAAGACACCCATTTTTACCGGCCGGAACGCGAGGCGGCGATTCTGCGCCGCGTCAGTGTACGCAATAGCGGACCCTTGCCGGACGAGGAAATGGTGCGCCTGTTCCGCGAAATCATGTCGGCCTGCCTGGCACTGGAAAAACCACTGAAGATTGCCTACCTCGGCCCTGAAGGGACCTTTACACAGGCGGCAGCGCTGAAACAATTCGGCCATTCAGTGCAGACACTGGCACTGGACAGTCTTGATGATGTGTTCCGCGAGGTGGCGGCAGGCACGGCTGACTATGGTGTGGTACCGGTGGAAAATTCCACTGAAGGCGTGATCAGCCACACGCTGGATCTGTTTCAGCAGTCACAGTTGAATATCTGTGGTGAGGTCGAGTTGCGTATTCACCATCATCTGCTGGTGAAGAGCAGTGATGTCAAGGTGACCCGGGTGCTGGCACACCAGCAGGCGCTGGCACAATGCCGTGGCTGGCTGGAAGCCAATCTTCCGAATGCCGAACATGTCGCGGTGGGTAGCAATGCCGAGGCGGCACGCCTCGTCAGTCATGATGACACGGCAGCTGCTATCGCCAGTGACACGGCAGCCGAACTCTACAAGCTGATAATCAGGCACCCTAACATTGAGGATCAGCCGGATAACACGACGCGCTTCCTGGTGATAGGCCCGCAGGCCGCACTGCCCAGTGGTGATGACAAGACCTCGCTGCTGATATCGGTGAACAACAAGCCCGGTGCCCTGTATGCCATGCTGCAGCCGATTGCGCAGCACGGCATCAGCATGACGCGGATTGAATCGCGGCCGTCACGACAGGCGATGTGGGAATATGTCTTCTATATCGATGTGAACGGTCATCGTGATGATGCCGATGTTGCCGCTGCGCTGGCAGACCTTGAACGGCAGACCTTTGCCGTGAAGGTGCTGGGTTCCTATCCGAAGGCGGTCATCTAGCCGGAGAAACGACAGCGCGGATGCAAGCCGCTCCTACGGGTGTATCTGTTCCTGTAGAGGGGCGCATTGCAGGCGCGATCTGTAAAATCGTCACTATGACTACAGCAATCGACAGTTTTCTTCATCTGGCTGCACCCGGCATACGGGCACTGCAACCATACCTGCCCGGCAAGCCGTTGGCGGAACTGGAACGTGAATACGGTATCAGCAATGCCATCAAGCTGGCCTCCAATGAAAATCCGTATGGACCGGGTCCACTGGCCATTGCCGCTGCCGCTGCCGCTGTCCAGGACCTGTGCCGCTACCCGGATGGCAGTGGCCATCAGCTGGCTGAACGGCTGGCGAGGAAACACCAGCTCGACCCGGCCTGCATAACCCTGGGTAACGGTTCCAATGATGTGCTCGATATCATTGCGCGCGTGTTCCTGACAGCGGCACATGAGGCCGTCTTTTCGCAGCATGCCTTTGCGGTCTACCCGATTGCCGTGCAGGCGGCGGGCGCCAGCGCACGTGTCGCGCCGGCCCATGATGGCAGTCGCGGGCCGGCCTACGGCCATGACCTGGCGGCCATGCTTGAGCGGGTCGGGCC
>JBATFE010000276.1:0-6159 GCA_049664445.1 Gammaproteobacteria bacterium | reverse complement strand
CGCCCCCATATCTTCGGCGACCAATTGTCTCTCGAAGCCCTGGAGATAGGACCAGACGAGGGCTACGAATTCTCTGTGATCGCCGACGCGGAACAGGACCTGTTCGTCACCTTCCAGACGCTCTTTGAGCGTATCCGACGGGAGCTTGGTCGCAGGCACATCGAGCCCGAAGGCAGCGGCTATCGAATCACCCAGGCTGATGTGGTCCGCGGGCAGATCACCGACGACCCCGACAGCTTCGAGCAGATGCCCCTGCTGATCATCGACGGCAAATCCATCACCTGGGAGGCGCTGGGTCGCATGGTGGCTCCGAACGCGGGGTTTTGCTTCAAGCTCGAAATCTTCGACCGCAGCAAAGAGAAGTGAGAGTATTCCTGAGCGGCGTCGGTTGTGTCGGCAAGACCACCGTTGGTCTTCGTCTCACCGAACTCATGGGCCTCCGTTTCTTCGATCTTGATACGGAGATCGAGCAGTTATTTGGAATGTCTATCGAACAGCTTCATCAGAAGTATTGGATGCCACATGACTTCCGTAAAGAAGCCTCCAAGGCGCTCTCGTATATCTTGGACAAACCAGAAAGTCAGCAGGCCGTCATCGCCTTGCCGCCGAGCGGACTGATGGGCGGCTATCTGGTCGTCATCAAGAAAACCCAGGGACTAAAGGTAGCATTGCTGGACAAGCCGGAACGGATCTTGGATCGCATCGTATTCTACGATGTGGATTCCAGGCCGATGGACAAGCGCCTGACCAACGAAGAGCGACCGCTGTATCTGAAAGAGATCAAGAAAGACATCACATATTTCAAAAAGTCATACACGAGGGCTGATCTACAGGTCAGCATCGAGGACATGGATGTCGAGCAGGCCGCACATCACATACTGGCGCAACTGAAAGTCTACAGCCCGTAATGTTTCCTGATCCAGACGCTACACCAGAACGTCTACAAGGCTCGGTCGGATGAAACCCAAAAGTTATGTTTTATCACATCAACTACGTGTGATTACGAGCACCGGGTTTTTGGTCCGGATATTTACGGTTCGAGTCGGTTACGGGCGCGTAACCATTTGAATTCTATACAGGCAAGATTTATCCAACGAGGATAATTTGCAGTTTATCCCCGCAAAAACTCCCGCAAGCCGCGTATGTTAATGCAGTGAACAACAGCTAACTAATTGATTTATATGGTGGGTCGTGAAGGATTCGAACCTTCGACCATCGGATTAAAAGTCCGGTGCTCTACCAACTGAGCTAACGACCCATGGGGCTGAAACAGCTATCAGGCAGGCGTCCCGATCGGGACGCTGGAATGATACTGGCCTGACCTGAAATGGCAAGCCTGAAACGGCCAAATCAACAAGCGGGACAGGATTATATAGCAACAGAGCACGGGACAGCGGTTATCCAGCGGCTGGCTATCAGAAATAACGGGTTGGGTCGGCGATACCGGCGGCACGAAAGCCGTCGGCGCGCAGGCGGCAGGCATCACAGACACCGCATCCCCGGCCTTCGCGATCTGCTGAATAACAGGAAACGGTCATCGCATAATCGATGCCGAGGCGGACACCTTCACGAATAATGTCGGCCTTGCTGAGGTTGATCAGTGGCGCGTGCACAGTGAACTTGCCCCCCTCGACGCCGCCCCGGGTGGCCAGGTTGGCGAGTCGCTCAAAGGCGGCAATGAATTCAGGGCGGCAATCCGGATAGCCGGAGTAATCCACGGCATTGACGCCGATAAACAGGTCCCAGGCGCCCAGCACCTCGGCCCAGCCGAGTGCAAGGGAAAGAAACACGGTATTGCGTGCCGGTACATAGGTCACCGGTATCCCGCTGGTGGCATGGTCCGGGACGTCTATGGCGTTATCGGTCAGCGCCGAGCCGCCAAGGTCACCCAGTCCGATTCGAATGACCTTGTGTTGCTTGACGCCAGCCACTTCAGACAGTCGCTGCGCGGCGGCCAGTTCCGCATTATGGCGCTGGCCATAGTGCAGGCTGAGGGCGTAGCAGTCGAAGCCCTGTTGCTGCGCCAGGACAAGGGCCGTGATGGAATCGAGTCCACCGGAGAGCAGTACAACGGCTTTGGGCATTTAGTAGATTCCCTCTCCCCGGCTCTCTCCCGGTGGGAGAGGGGGATGATGATTTGTGATCAGCAGTCTGTACATCTGCAATGACAACAGTTAAATGCATTATTTTCCAGGGGTGTTGCCCCACAGGACTTTGTGCAGCTGGATCTGCAGGCGCACCGGCAGCTGGTCCTGCAGGATCCAGTCGGCCAGCTCGGTGGCATCCTGTTCGCCATAACTTGGTGAAAACAGGACTTCGCAACGCGCTGCCAGGTCATGCGTTGTCAGCATCTCTACCGACCAGAGATAGTCGTCCCGGTTGCAGATCACAAACTTCACCTGGTCACGGCTCTCGAGGTGCTGCAGGTTGTCATAGCGGTTGCGTTCCACCTCGCCCGACCCGGGGGTCTTCAGGTCCATCACCTTTATAACGCGGGGATCAACTGCCGCAACATCCAGCACGCCGCTGGTCTCCAGCGATACATGGTAGCCGGCATCACATAATGCTCCCAGCAAACCCGGGCAGGTCGGCTGCGCCAGCGGCTCGCCACCGGTCACCGTGACGTAGTGCGTCCGGTACGCGGCCACCTGTTCAAGGATGGCTGGCAGCGACAGCCACTCGCCACCCTTGAAGGCGTACTCGGTGTCACAGTACTGGCAACGTAGCGGGCAACCGGTGAGGCGCACGAACACGGTCGGAATACCGACCGTCGCCGACTCTCCCTGCAGGGAGTAGAAGATTTCGCTGATGCGCAACCGGGAAGTATCTGACATAGGCTTTATCGTATGGCAGGCCCTGGATCACCCGCACCACGAGCGCAGGCGGGCAGGCTGCACATTGCCCGCCCTGCAGTATCAGGCAGGCAGGTTGTCGTTCAGTGCCCGTCCTTTTTCATGCGCTGCAGGCGATCGGCGGCAAGCCGCGCGGCGGTGGTGCCGGGATAGCCGCTGATCACCGTGTCCAGTGCCTGCCGGGCGGCCGGCCAGTCCTGTTTCTCGTAATAGATATAACCGGTCTTAAGGAAACTGTCAGGGGCCTTCGGGCTGTTCGGGTAATTCTCGGTCAATTGCATGAATGTCGCCAGCGCGCGATCGAAATCACGCGTCACATAATAGGTCTCACCCAGCCAGTAATTGGCATTATCCGAATAACTGCTGCTCGGGTAATTTGCCAGAAAGCGGTTGAATGCCCGGGTAGCCTCGTCGTAGTTCCCCTCCCGGAGGATGGCGAGTGCCTGTTCGTACTCGGCAAGCTCCCCGGCCTGCACCGCTGGCGGCGCGGTTTGTAGCGGCGCACGCGTCGGTTCCGGTACCGGCGTCGACGTCATTACAGGTGGTGCCGGTGTGGCCGGTGGCATCACGGTGACCGGCATCTGTGCATCCATCGGGTCCACCGGTGATGCTACGCCAGCCTGCCCGGTTTCAAGCTGCTGTAAACGGCGGTCTATATCAAGATACTGCTCACGTGAACGCCGCTGAATATCTTCCAGGGTATGTGTCTGCACTTCGATATCGCCGCGCAGTTGCTGGATATCGCGCTGCATCTGCTCGACACGGCTCAACATCTCCAGCAATCCCCGCGAATCCAGCTTGCGCTCGATACTGTCGAGCCGTGCATCGGTTGCCGCGTCCGCCTGCAACACGGGCGATGACACGGCCGTCACGACACACACCAGCGTTGCAGCCGCACAATGCGCGTACATTTTTTTCATGGTAGAGACCTAGTACACCAGTTCCACACGACGGTTCAGGCGCCACGCGGCGTCACTGTGACCTTCGGCAGCCGGCTTTTCCTCACCATAGCTGACGATCGTAATTTGCTCGGCAGCAACACCGTTCAGCTCCAGTATTCGCTGCACCGAGAGTGCGCGCCGGTCGCCCAGCGCAATATTGTATTCACGCGAGCCACGTTCATCCGTGTGACCTTCCAGGGTAATGAACTGATCGGGGTTGCCGACCAGATAACCCGCATGCATGACCAGCAGCTCCTGGTCCGAATCGGTGATTTCAGCACTGTCATACTCGAAGTAGATGATGCGTCGTGACAACGGACTGTCGGGGTCAGTCAGCGAATAGCTGGAATAGTCCGTGCCACCATCGGCGCCACTGGCGACCGCACCGCCATCGGCGCCGGTACCCCTGTCTTCAATGCCTGCATCACCCTGTATGCTGCCGCCCTTTGAACTGCAACCGCTAATCACCAGCACCAGTGCCAGCACCATAAAACTGTCTAACTTGAACTTCATAGTCTTTCTCCCAGGATATCTGCTCGTTGACAATGTGAAAAATTCTTTACTTACCGAAGGGTGACCACACGGGCTCACGGACATTGCCCGCCTGCAAGGACAGGCGCTGCCGGAACCGCCCGTCGACCGAGACCGCGGACAGTACCTCTCGGTTTCCGGCACCGGTTGCATAGATAATCATGCTGCCATTGGGTGAGAAACTCGGGGATTCATCCAGCTGCCCATCCGTCAGTATGCGCAACAGACCGGAGTCCAGATCCAGCACCGCGATGCGGTAACGTCCGCCCTCGCCGTGAACCATAACAAGTTTACGGCCATCCGGCGAGATATCTGCGCCGGCATTGTATTTACCTTCAAAAGTCAGCCGTTGTGCCGGGCCGCCCGTGGTCGACACCCGGTAGAGCTGTGCCGAACCACCCCGATTCGAGGTAAACACGATACTCCTGCCATCCGGCGCCCACACCGGCTCGGTATCGATGGCGGCGCTGTTCGTCAGGCGCCTCAGGTCGCCACCGTCGATGTTCATCACGTAGATCTCGGGATTGCCGTCACGCGACAGCGTCAGCGCCAGCTTGCTGCCATCCGGCGACCACGCGGGCGCGCCGTTGATACCCTTGAAGGAGGCCAGCTTGCGGCGTGAACCGGTCAGCACCTCCTGGATATAGATCTCGGCGGTTTTGTTCTCAAACGATACATAGGCGATGCGGCGGCCATCCGGAGACCAGGATGGCGACATCAACGGCTGTTTCGAGGTCAGAATCGTCTGCGGGCTGTAGCCATCCGAGTCCGCCACCAGCAGCGTGTAGGTCTTGTTCTTGCTGTTGCCACTGCTGGTGACATAGGCAATCTGCGTGTTGAAGGCGCCACGCTCACCGGTAAGGGTTTCATAGATGAGGTCGCTGATGTGATGCGCCACCCGGCGCAAATCGCGCGCCGGGGCCGGAATGGTCGCCCCGGTAAGTCGTGTGCCACGAAACACATCAAACAGTTCAAATTGCACGGCATACTGTCCGGCCGTGGTTTCTTGCAGCTGCCCGATCACCAGGTTGTCAACATTCAACATGCGCCAGTTCTGGAACTTGACCTGCTCCGCCGTGACGGGGTGTGCCACCAGGTCACGGTCCGGCAGGGACTCGAAGCGGCCGCTGCGGTTCAGGTCAGCCGCAATAATGGCGGCGATGTTCTCCGGCGCCGCCGCGCCAGTACCGCGCCAGCCAAGTGGCACGACCGCGATCGGTATGGCACCTTCCATGCCCTGGGTAATCTCTATCGTCAGTGCCGCGCGCACCGGAGCGGCTATAAACACACAGGCGAGTATCAGCAGTTTTACTATTCTGGTCATGTAAAAACGGGGCCTTTAGGTATCAGGTTTAAAATTGAAATTTATTTCGCGAAAATATTTAAACATCGTTGCATCATCGGGCATCGGTAACGGTGAAGCCTTCAGCACCGCGGTTTCAACAGAGCGGTCAAACAGGGGATCACCGCTGCTGCGCACGACTTTAGCATCAACCACTTCTCCACCCGGTATCAATTTTACAAGTATCAGGCAGGACAGTCCTGCCGGGCTGCCCGCCGGACGCAGCCAGCTCCGCTGGATCTTTTGCTGTATATACGGGATGTATTGCGACAGCGCATTCTCTGCCCGTGCCTGCGCCTGCTCTTCCGCCAGCTGGGCCTGCAGTGCCTGCTCCGCTTCGCGCCTCGCCACAGCCTCGGCCGCGGCCTTCTCCTTCGCGGCCTGTTCGGCCTCGCGTTGTTTCTCGGCCGCTGCCTTTTTCTTCGCGGCCTCCTCTGCCTGGCGCTTGCGCTCGGCTTCCGCCTTTTGTTTCGCCGCCTGTTCGGCCTTGCGC
>JBATFE010000275.1:0-5215 GCA_049664445.1 Gammaproteobacteria bacterium | reverse complement strand
TTTCCACGCACGGTGCCCGCAAGGGTCTCGCCGATACTGCACTGAAGACCGCCAACTCGGGTTACCTGACACGCCGCCTGGTCGACGTCGCCCAGGACCTGGTCGTCATCGGTGAGGACTGCGGTACCGAGCGGGGCCTGGAGCTGACACCGCTGGTTGAAGGTGGTGATGTGGTTGAACCGTTGCGTGAACGGGTGCTGGGCCGGAAAACCGCGGCGGATGTGCTGCGCCCGGGATCTGACGAGGTGATCGCGGAACGCGGCACCTTGCTGGATGAGGCCTGGGTCGACAAGCTGGAAGCGATGGGTATTGACCAGATCATGGTGCGTTCACCGATTACCTGTGAAAACCGCTACGGTGTCTGCAAGGCCTGCTACGGCCGTGACCTGGCGCGTGGCCACGTGGTGAATGCCGGTGAGGCCATTGGTGTGATCGCCGCGCAGTCGATTGGTGAGCCGGGTACGCAGCTGACCATGCGTACCTTCCATATCGGTGGGGCGGCAAGTCGTGCCGCCACGGTCAACAGTGTCGAGGTCAAGGCCGGCGGCACCGTTCGCCTGCACAACATCAAGACGGTCGCGAACAGCAGCAACAACCTGGTTGCTGTCTCGCGTTCCGGTGAAATTGGCCTGGTTGACGAGTATGGCCGTGAGCGCGAGCGCTACAAGGTACCTTACGGTTCTGTGATCAGTGCTGCCGACGGTGACAAGGCCGAGGGTGGCAGTATCATCGCAACCTGGGATCCACACACCCATCCGATCGTGACCGAGGTGGCCGGTGTTGCCAACTTCAGCGATTTCATCGAGGGTGTCTCCGTGCAGGAAAGCACGGATGAGATCACTGGCCTCACCAGCCTGGTCATTACCGATCCCAAATCGCGCGGCAGTGTCGGCAAGGACCTGCGTCCTATGGTGAAGCTGGTGGATGCAAAGGGTGAGCCGCTGAAACTGGCCGGTACCGATCTGGATGCGCAGTACTTTCTGCCCGCCGGTGCCGTCGTCGGTCTCGAGGACGGTGCCTCGGTGGCGGTCGGTGATGTCATCGCGCGTATCCCGCAGGAATCATCCAAGACCCGTGATATTACCGGTGGTCTGCCGCGTGTAGCCGATTTGTTCGAGGCACGCAAGCCGAAGGAGCCGGCCGTGCTCGCGGAATGCTCCGGCACCGTGGGCTTTGGCAAGGATACCAAGGGCAAGCAACGCGTCATCATAACCCGCAAGGATGGCGAGACCCATGAAGAGCTGATTCCGAAATGGCGCCACGTCACCATCTTTGAGGGTGAACATGTCGAAAAGGGTGAAACGCTGGTGGATGGAGAACCCAGTGCGCACGATATTCTGCGCTTGCTGGGCACCTCGACCATGGCGGAATACCTGGTCAAGGAGATCCAGGATGTATACCGCCTGCAGGGTGTGAAGATCAATGACAAGCACATCGAGGTCATCCTGCGGCAGATGCTGCGCAAGGTGGAAATCCTGACAGGTAACGACAGCCGCTTCCTCAAGGGTGAGCAGATCGAGCGCACACAGGTACTGCAGGAAAGCGAGCAGATCCTCAAGGAAGGCAAGGAGCCGGCCGAGTGGATGCCGCTGCTGCTGGGTATCACCAAGGCCTCGCTGGCAACCGAGTCGTTCATTTCGGCGGCCTCCTTCCAGGAGACCACCCGGGTGCTGACAGAGGCCTCTGTAAGAGGCAGTCGCGATCCCCTGCGTGGACTCAAGGAGAACGTCATCGTGGGTCGCCTGATACCGGCAGGTACCGGCCTGGCTTACCACGAAGAGCGTCGTCGCCAGCGGGAAATCATCCCGATGGACATCGCCGGAGAGATGGCGGCTGTGGACGCACCCGAGGAAGGCAGTGCCGAGGATATTGCGGAGTCCTCGGCCGAATAGAAAATCAGGCTTGACAGGGCGGGGCCCTGAACCTAAAATTCCGCTTCTCTCGACAGGCCGGTCTATCCGGCCTGTCGTTTGTTTTCAGGACGACAGAATTTATTTCGGTTTACATTTCAGGGTTTATTTTTTAATGACAACAATCAACCAGTTAGTGCGTAATCCACGTGCCCGCAAGCGGGAAAAGAGTAACGTTCCGGCGCTGGATGCGTGCCCGCAGAAGCGCGGTGTGTGCACGCGTGTGTACACCACAACCCCGAAAAAACCGAACTCGGCGTTGCGCAAGGTGGCGCGTGTCCGCCTCACCAATGGTTTTGAAGTGACCACCTACATTGGCGGTGAAGGGCATAACCTGCAGGAACACTCGGTAGTGTTGATTCGCGGCGGCCGTGTCAAGGATTTGCCAGGTGTGCGTTACCACACGGTGCGCGGCAGCCTGGATACCTCCGGTGTGGCCACGCGTCGCCAGGGTCGTTCCAAGTACGGCGCCAAGCGGCCAAAATCCTGAAGCAAACAGACAACATACTTAACGAATTGAGAAAACGTAATGTCCAGAAGAAGAGTTATCGGTTCAAGGGAAATCCTGCCTGATCCAAAGTACGGCAATCTCATGCTGGCCAAGTTCATCAACATGGTCATGAAATCCGGCAAGAAGTCAGTGGCAGAGCGCATTATCTACGGCGCACTCGACCAGATTGCGGGCAAGGGTAATGAAGATCCGGTTGAAGTGCTGGACAAAGCGCTGGATAACGTGCGCCCGATGGTCGAGGTAAAATCCCGCCGCGTCGGTGGTGCAACCTACCAGGTGCCGATCGAGGTGCGTCCGGTGCGCCGCACCACGCTGGCCATGCGCTGGGTGCTGGATGCCTCGCGCAAGCGCGGTGAGAAATCCATGCCGCTGCGACTCGCCGGTGAATTGCTGGATGCCGCGGAGAACCGTGGCCTGGCTGTTAAAAAACGCGAGGAAACGCACCGCATGGCAGAGGCCAACAAGGCCTTCTCGCATTTCCGCTGGTAAGCGTTTTCATTGACTCGTAAATACAGGAATTCAGGAACAGGATCGTGGCTCGCTCAACCCCTTTGGATCGCTATCGTAACGTCGGCATCATGGCGCATATTGATGCGGGCAAGACGACGACGACCGAGCGTATCCTGTTCTACACCGGCGTGTCGCACAAGATTGGCGAGGTGCACGACGGCGCAGCGGTAATGGACTGGATGGAACAGGAGCAGGAGCGCGGTATAACGATTACTTCCGCAGCGACTACCTGTTTCTGGAAGGGCATGGATAAGCAGTTTGACCTGCACCGTATCAATATTATCGATACCCCCGGGCACGTCGACTTTACCATTGAAGTCGAACGTTCACTGCGGGTGCTCGACGGTGCGGTTGCCGTGTTCTGTGCCGTCGGCGGTGTCGAGCCGCAGTCGGAGACGGTCTGGCGGCAGGCAAACAAGTACCATGTGCCGCGCATGGCCTTCGTCAACAAGATGGATCGTGCCGGGGCGGATTTCCTGCGTGTCACCGAACAGATTAAAAAGCGTCTCGGTGCCAGGCCGGTGCCGCTGCAACTGCCCATCGGTGCTGAAGAAGGTTTCAAGGGCGTGGTCGACCTGATTCGCATGAAGGCGATCTACTGGAATGAGGCCGACATGGGAACCACCTATGAAGAGCACGACATTCCTGCCGACATGGCCGCCGCCTGCAAGCAATGGCGCGAACACATGGTGGAGACCGCGGCGGAAGCCAGCGAAGCCCTGATGGAGACCTATCTGGGTGGCGGTGAGTTGTCGGAAGCCGAGATTCGTGAGGGGCTACGCATACTTACCCTGGGTAATGAAATCGTCCCGACACTGTGTGGTTCCGCATTCAAGAACAAGGGCGTACAGGCCATGCTAGACGCTGTTGTCTACTACATGCCCTCGCCTCTGGAAGTGCCGGCCATTACCGGTCACCTGGATGATGCGGATGAGAGCGTTGCGGAACGTGCGTCGTCGGATGAGGTGCCGTTTGCAGCGCTGGCCTTCAAGATAGCAACCGACCCGTTTGTCGGTAACCTGACGTTTTTCAGGGTGTACTCGGGCGTGCTGAAGTCGGGTGACTCTGTTTACAATCCGGTGAAGGGCAAGAAAGAACGCATTGGCCGCATTTTGCAGATGCATTCCAACAGCCGCGTAGAGATCAAGGAAGTCCGTGCCGGTGACATCGCCGCTGCGGTGGGTTTGAAGGATGTCACCACCGGCGACACCCTCTGTGATCCGGAGCATATCATCACCCTGGAGCGCATGGATTTTCCGGAGCCGGTGATCTCCGTTGCCGTCGAGCCCAGGACCAAGGCGGACCAGGAAAAGATGGGTATCGCCCTGCAGAAGCTTGCCAAGGAAGATCCCTCCTTCCGGGTACATACCGACGAAGAGTCCGGTCAGACCATTATTTCGGGTATGGGCGAGTTGCACCTGGATATCATCGTTGACCGCATGAAACGTGAGTTCAGCGTCGCGGCCAACGTCGGTGCGCCGCAGGTTGCCTACCGTGAAACCATTCGCAAGACGGTCGAACAGGAAGGCAAGTTTGTGCGCCAGTCCGGTGGTCGCGGCCAGTATGGACATGTGTGGCTGAGACTGCAGCCGCGGGCGCACGGTGCAGGCTACGAATTCGAGAATGCCATTGTCGGTGGCGCAGTACCGAGGGAATACATCTCGTCGGTCGACAAGGGTGTGCAGGAACAGATGGAAAATGGCGTGATTGGCGGTTACCCCGTCGTTGATGTCAGGGTGACCCTGTATGACGGTTCCTATCACGACGTCGATTCCAGCGAAATGGCCTTCAAGATCGCCGGCTCCATGGCCTTCAGGTCGGGTGCCATGAGAGCTTCCCCGGTACTGCTGGAGCCCATCATGAAGGTCGAGGTCGTGACGCCGGAAGATTACCTCGGTGATGTCATGGGCGACCTGAGCCGGCGTCGCGGCATTACCCAGGGTATGGATGAAAGTCCGAGCGGTAAGGTGATCCGGGCCGAGGTGCCGCTGGCGGAAATGTTTGGTTATGCCACGGATCTGCGTTCAGCCACGCAGGGACGCGCAACCTACTCAATGGAATTCGAGAAGTACACAGAGGCACCGGCAAGCATCGCCGACGCCGTTATCAAGAAAGCATCCTGAAACCAGTTTGACGAAATAAAGAGGAATTCAGTCGTGTCCAAGGAAAAATTTGAACGTACCAAACCGCATGTGAACGTGGGCACCATTGGTCACGTGGATCATGGCAAGACGACATTAACAGCGGCGATCACGAAGGTGATGGCGGAGCAGCACGGTGGCGA
>JBATFE010000274.1:0-17359 GCA_049664445.1 Gammaproteobacteria bacterium | reverse complement strand
TACGAGAAGCGCAGGGGACCCGCGCAGCGGGCAAGCCTCCGGGATCGCCTTTCTTTTGGATACTTTTCTTTGGCGGAGCAAAGAAAAGTATCTCGCCTGAACGGGCGAAACAAAGAGCCAAACAAGTACCTCGCCCTTCAGGGCATAACCTGAAGATAAATAGTTCTCGCCGCCAGAGTTGTATACGGCCCTAAAAGAATTCGTCTTGTTAAACAATGCGGTTAATATGGCAAACTACAACCATGACCGATGAAATCGAAACCAAACTGTCGGCTGCCTGCACCCGGCTGATACTGGACCGGCCCTTCCTGGGAGCGCTGGTACTGCGCATGCCCATGAAAGCGGCGGACCCCAGGTGGTGTGCCACCATCGGTACCGATGCACGACATTTCTACTACAACCCGGAGTATATCGATAGCCTGTCACTGGAACAGACACAGTTCGCACTGGCGCATGAGGCCCTGCACTGTGCCTTGTCGCACTTCGCGCGTCGCGAGCACCGTAACGTGCAGCGCTGGGACATTGCCTGTGACCTCGCGATCAACCCGATACTGATAAAGGAGGGTATGACAGCGGTACCGGGGGCGCTGTACAACATCGGCTATGAAGGCATGATGGCCGAGGAGATTTACCCGCTGGTCAAGGAGAATGATGAAGAACAGCCACATGACCAGCACCTCTATGGCAAGGAAGGAAAATCCACTCAGCAGCCGCACGATGCAAGCGATGGCACGGACAGCCAGCCGGATCAGCAGGACAGTGACAGTGAGGAGGGCGTCGGTGGTGGCAGTGGTGCTGATGACGGGGAAATAACAGATGACGCACCACCGCCGTTGAGTGAGGCAGAAAAAGAGCAGCTGTCCATACAATGGCGTCAACGACTGGCAGGTGCGGCGCAACAGGCGATGCAGGCCGGCAAGCTGGCGGGTTCCTTGCGGATGCTGGTGGATCACCTGCTGCAACCACAGTTGCCGTGGCGCATGCTGCTGGCACGCTACATGACCGCCTCGAGTCGCGATGACTACAGTTATATGCGCCCGTCACGGCGCGAGGGTGATGCCATTTTCCCCAGCCTGAGAAGCACGCAGACGGATGTCGTAGTGGTGCTTGATACCAGCGGCTCCATCAAGCCGGCCGAGATGCAGGAGTTTGTCTCAGAGATCGATGCCATCAAGGGGCAGGTGCGGGCACGTATCACGTTGCATGCCTGTGATGCCGCGCTCTGCAGCGAGGGGCCCTGGGTATTCGAGCCCTGGGAAGCGTTCGAGTTGCCGGAAAATATACGCGGCGGGGGTGGTACCCGCTTTACCCCGGTGTTTCAGTGGGCCGAGGAGCAGGGCGAGTCGCCGGATCTGCTGGTGTATTTCACCGATGCCGAAGGCGAATTTCCGAGACTGGAACCCCGTTTTCCGGTGATCTGGCTGGTCAAGGGACGCGGCAAGGTGCCTTGGGGGCAGCGGATTCAGTTGAATTGATTACATGTACCGAGCCGATTTCCGTCATGCAGGCGAAGGCTGTCATCCATTGCATTGAGTGAACTGAATCAAAAAACTTTTTACTTTGATTGCTGTTTTTATTCTCAGCTGCGCAGGCTCGTTAATAGCTGTATTTATAATGTCTATAAATACGAACTATGAAAATATGTTAGTATGTACTGAATTACTAATTACAGACCAGCGCATTTCCTAACAAGGTCAGCCGGCGGAGACTCATGATTAAAACACCGAATAGACTGTTAATGTCGATCGCAATCTTCTGTAGTGCATTCACCCTGCAGACTGTTCACGCTGAACAGACATCCATGTCGATGACTGAAACGCATCCATTCATCATCCAGTTGCCGGACGTTGATCGCGAGGCACTGGTCGATCAGGTCAGGACACTGCGCAGCGAGTTAATACAACGCAAGCAAGCGCTCCTGAAGAGTGTCGCTGACAAGCAGCTGGATGGCGGTGATGCCCTTATCACGATCATCATGCCGGGCGGACTGCTCTATGCCGGTTACAAAAAGCTCCGTTATGAGCAGGCAAAGGGTGAACTGGACAGCGTCAGCGCCGACATCGAGGAATTTTCCAGCGACCTTCTGGCCGTGCAGTCCATGGCAGCGCCGGTGGTGGTCGCACTGCAACCCTGAGGTTGGTGTTGCTGCCTGATTCAGGAGCTATTCCCCGCCAGGTGCGGGGTTTGTTTTGTCTGGCTGTCAGGACACTAATAACCGCTGCAGGCCGGAACGCGACAGGTCTGCAAATGCGGTATCTACGAACAACCTGATCAGTCATCCTCCTCGATTGAAGCCAGGCCTTCCAGTACCAGGGCGCGGGGACTCACCGTGCCAAGCAGTTCGCTATCCTCTACCACCAGTACCCGCGTCAGGTTCAATGAGGACATGAGGCGTGAACAGTAACGGATGTCCATGTCGGGATTGACGCAGACCGCAGGCTTGGTCATGATTTCATAGACATTCATCCGGCTGGGTGCCTTGTCTTTCGCCAGTACCCGGCGCGCAATATCGGACACCAGTATTAGCCCATACTCGTCATGCTCGTGCTTTTTGTTGACGATGAGAACCGCGGTTTGCAGGCGTTTCATCTCGTTAAGGGCATCCATGACGGTGGCCTTACCGTTGATGGTGCCAAGGTTTGTCTTCATGACGTCTTTTACACAGATGCGCTTTTTACTTTTCATCAACGATATCTCCCGGGGTGCGCCTAGTCTTAAGTGCCGCAAGCATACCCGTAATCCGGTATTCCCGCATATTCATAAATTGACTCCATCCCCCCATATATTCAGCTGTCTGGCTATTTGACGGGCGGGCGCGGATAATACCGCCACTTTTTCATGAGTGCGAATCTAGGGAGAACGATTATGCGGGTTATCCTGTTAGGTGGTCCCGGTGCCGGTAAGGGCACACAGGCCAATTACATCAAGGAAAAATACAACATTCCACAGATATCAACCGGCGACATGCTGCGTGCTGCGGTCAAGGCAGGAACACCGCTGGGCGTGGCAGCCAAAAAGGTGATGGATGCCGGCGGACTGGTTTCCGATGACATCATCCTGGGCCTGATTGACGAGCGACTGAAAGATGACGATTGCAAGAACGGTTACCTGTTTGATGGTTTCCCGCGCACGCTGGCACAGGCGGATGCCCTCAAGGACAACGGCGTGCCCGTGGACGCCGTGGTCGAGATCGATGTCGATGACGCTGAAATTATCAAACGCATGAGTGGCCGCCGCGTGCACCTGGCCTCGGGCCGCACTTATCACGTGGTGTTCAACCCGCCTAAGGAAGAGGGCAAGGATGACGAGACCGGTGAGCCGTTGATCCAGCGTGACGATGACCAGGAAGATACCGTGCGCGAACGTCTGAAGGTCTACCATGACCAGACCGAGCCCCTGATTGCCTATTACTCCAAGTGGGCCGAGGCAGGCGGCGAGGGTGCACCGCGCTACGTCAAGATCAATGGCATCGGCAAGGTGGGTGAAATCCGCGATGCGATTTTTGCGGGGCTCGACGGCTAGCTTCCACGACCCTGATCGAGAGAAAAGGCCGGCTTATGCCGGCCTTTTCTGTGTCGGATCCCTGTTTAGTTGTTCGCTAGTACTTTTGTACCACTACCCGCCACAAGGCTATACCTGCTACAATTTTCCCCAACGTCAATTATGTGACGTCGTGGGGCCTGTCAAGCGCCACGTGCTTCATTGTAAGTGGCTGTAACACATGAAGTAGTTTCAATAATAACAGCTGTGGTACGGGTGTACGGGGCCAGCTGTGTCCTGCCCGGAGCCCACGGACTGCAGGAGTCTTTATGGTTGCGGGTACAAACAGACCGGAGGAAATCGATCCAGGTGGCGTGCGCAAGCTGCTGTATCTGATTGATTCCCTGCGTGCCACACCGGCCGGTAGTCTCATTTACCGGCAGGCCGAAGGCATGCTCGGTGATGTTGCCGCCAACCACCTGCGTGCCGAACTGGCCTATTCGGGTTTCGTGAACGTGCTGCTGGAGGCATTCAATGCCCACCAGCCCCCGGGTTCATCTGCCTACGTTCAAATCAAGTTATTGCAGGCGCGCCTGCAGCCACCGCTGACAGCCACCGAACTGGACACGCTCAGCAGCTTTATCGAGCAGTGCGGTGAACAGATTCGTGCTTCCAGGGACCTCGAACCCGAGATGCTGGTCGAGGCCATTAATCCGCTACTGGCGGCCTTTGGCATCGATGCACCGGCAGAGCCGCTGCAGCGCACGGATGTAGTTGAATCGTTTGCGGAAGATAAAGGCAGTGAGGCCGCGCCCAGCGCAGCGGCCAGTCTGGACAGGACGGCAGTGGACTATGGCGCAGAGCCGGATGATGAAGGCGGGTTCGACGAAGAGGATGATGAGGATTATATCAGCGATGAAATTCCGGCCGGCCAGGACCTGAATGCGATCAATCGCAGTGAACTGGAGGCACGTCGCGAGGACATAGAGCAACTGCAGGCCACCCTTGGCCAGCAGGTCCTTGAGACCATTACCCAGAATGAGGAATTCGGCGTTATCCTCGAGGGCGCGCTCGGCGAGTTGCGACAGGCAGAAGAACTTTCCGAACTGGAAAACATGCGCTGGACACTGATTCGCGAAGTCGAAAAACTGATGAAAGGGCACAATGAGCTGGCGGACAAGCTCGACAGTACCCACCACTACCTGCAACTGATCGAATCTGACAGCCGCGAACTGACCGATGAACTGACACGTGTGCGCCTGCTCAGTCTGACTGATGAGCTGACCAGTCTGCCTAACCGCCGCGCCTTTTTGCGGCGCATGGAAGACGAGGTGGCACGTGTGCAGCGTTACGGCTTCCCGCTGTCCTTCATACTGATGGATCTCGATCACTTCAAGGCCGTCAATGACGAGCTCGGTCATGCGGCCGGCGATGAGGTGTTACGGGTCTATTCCAAGAACATCCTGTCGATCTTCCGTCACCACGACATGGTGGCCCGCTACGGTGGCGAAGAGTTTGCGGTGCTGCTGCCGAATACCGACTCTGATGGTGCCGTGCGTGCACTCAACAAGGTCAGGCGCCGGGCCAACGAAACACGCTGGCAAGTCAATGGCACGGTCTCAAAGGTGCCGACCTTCTCCGCCGGTGTGTCACTCTACAAGCCTGGCGAATCCGCCAGTGCATTCATAGAACGTGCCGACAAGGCGCTGTATCGCGCCAAGCACCTGGGCCGCAACCGTATTGAACTCGATATCACCTACCAGAGTGACGCTGAGGGCAACGTCCCGCGCCGCCGCAGTACGGACACCTGATACGACAGAAAATGCGCTCTGACGGGAACGCGCTACAGCGGGTAACACGCTTCATTCCCTTTTCATTGCCTGTATAATCACGCCTTTCATTCCTGCAAGGGCGCACTCGCTATGGCTACTGTTGATCTTACCCATGAAAGCTTTATAAGCACGATTAACGACAATGATATTGTGCTGCTCGATTTCTGGGCACCCTGGTGCGGACCCTGCCTGCAATTTGCGCCGGTCTATGAATCCATGTCGGAATCACATGCCGATGTTGTCTTTGCCAAGGTGAACACGGAAGAACAGCAGCAGCTTGCAGCCCAGTTCCAGATTCGTTCCATTCCGACCCTGATGGTCTTCAGGGAGCAGATCATTGTGTTTTCGCAACCCGGCGCACTGCCGCCGGCCAGCCTGCAATCGGTTATCGAGAAAGTCGTAGCGCTGGACATGGACGATGTACGCCGGCAAATCGCAGAACACTCGGAGAAACAGGAGGGATCGGCATGAGGCGGTTTGCGCTGCTGTTGGTGTGTCTGCTGGCTGTCCCGGCGGCGCTATGCGCCGAGGACTCCCCGCCACGCTATAACCAGGTGCGATTGCAGGCGCAACAAAGCGAGTCGGTCAGTAACGACACCATGCACGTGACACTCAATACCTATGCGGAAATGCAGGATTCGTCAAAGCTGGCCGCGCGCATTAACAGCGACATGGACTGGGCGCTTGCGAAGGCAAAGCAGTTCACCGACGTCAAGGTCAGTACCGGCGGCTACCAGACCTGGCCGGTAACCCGTAAGGAAGTCACGGTTGCCTGGCGCGGCCAGCAGGACCTGATGCTGGAGAGCCGTGATACGGAAAAACTCAGTCGGTTGACCGGCCAGCTGCAGGAAAAACTGAAGATCAAATCGATGAGTTTTTCGGTGTCGGACGAAAAACGCACGGCCGTTGAGAATCGACTGATCGACGCCGCCCTGAATGCCTTCAAGGTGCGCGCCGGAATCGTGGGCGATAATCTGAATGCCAAGGGATATCGTATCGTTGAACTCAATGTCGGCGCCTCTTCGCAGCGCCCACCCGTGATGTACCAGGCAAGAATGGCCTCCGTGGCGATGGAGGCCAGTGACTCTGTCGCCGTTGAGGGCGGTGAAAGTGATGTGCAGGTTACGGTCAGCGGCACCATCGAACTGAAAATTCCCTGAGGGACTGACGCGCGTTCTGACAGCCGCGTACGCTGCTGTTATTTGCGTTCGTTCTCCAGCGCCTGCGTTGTGATTTCGTTGTAGAGGCTCACCATACGTGCAGCAAGTTCCTGCCATTCCGGATGCCTGTCAAGCAGCTGTGATGTTACCTGTCCGGCATCACTCAGCACGTTCTGAAGAAAATCGATCTCAAAGTCGTTGAGCACTTCGCCCCGGCCAACCTTTTCCTTCAGCTCCAGCGCAACCGGGAGTCTGTGTTTTTCGAGACGCTCTACCAGCACCTGAATAAGAGCAGCATCTTTTGATTCAGTCATGTGTCCTCACCTTGTTTGTGGATGCGCGCCTGTAATCAGCACGCTGTGGTTTCCAGGGATAGCAGCGTTCAGTGTGCTTCGCATGTCTGGCTGTTGTCGAAAATGCACGGTGAACCTCAAGACAATGTGTTCGCTTCTTTCGCCTCGCCTTCAACCAGGTCCGGTTCGCCGCAATACCTGGCGATCTCGGCACGCGCGGCATCGCGCAGGTCCAGTGCCACCTGCCAGCCTTCGCCTGACGCGGCTATGGGCGGGCATATGGTGACCTCTATTTGTCCCCGGTAGGGAAACCAGTGCGAGCCGCGCACGATGCTGCGTGCGCCACGGATTGCAACCGGCGTCACCGGTACCCTGGCGCGTGCCGCGGTGACGAATGCACCCATACGAAATGGTTGCAGCCCCTCGAAGGTTGTAAAGGTTCCTTCCGGAAAAAAGACAATTGTTTGGCCGTTTTTCGACTTCAGGGTGATGCGCCGCACGTCGCTGGCACCCCTTTGGCCGTTAAAGCGATCAACAAACTCAACGCCGAAACGCTGCAGCAGGATGCGCACGGGTACTATGCGCGCCAGTTCACCTTTCACGATGAAATGAATCGGTATGTCCAGTGCGGCCGTGACGATGAATCCGTCCAGGTAGCTGGCGTGGTTGGCGACAATGATATGCGGCTCTTCCGGGGCCAGGTGCTCCTGCCCTGTTACCCGCAACGGTGTGAAGGTCACGGCGAAAAAAGTTCGAGCGCCGAAGTGTGCCAGTTTGCGCCGCCAGCTTTCAAACGGCGCCAGCACGACAAGTATCCAGGTGAACACACCGACGACAATAAACACCGGCCAGCAATAAATGGCATAGAGCCATTCACCCGGGCTGTGACCTGCAGGGGCCTCATCTTCCGGGCGGGCCTGTCCAAACGAACCCATCAGCAAGTCACGTTCATCGATATCAGCTGAGTTGCCATCTGTCTGGTCAGCATGCTGATCAAGAATGACCCTCATGAGTCTGGCCGGTGTCGAGGCGCCCGCAACCGCTGTTTCATCCAGCTTCATGCCCAGTGAGGACTCGAGTCGTGTGCACAGTTCCATCCGCGCCATACTGTCCAGGCCGAGCTCTTTTTCCAGGTGTGTGTCGGGTGTAAAGTGCAGGTTTTTCCAGTGCGGGTGCACCTCGCCAACCAGTTCGCGTATGGCAGACAACAGTGTGTTGATGTCAGGTGTGTTGACTGCTTCGCTCATGCGTAGGCTTGTGCTAATGTTAATTGCTCATGATCCAGGCCACCAGTATACCAGCAAGGGCATCGTGCAGATGATTTCCGGTTCCGATCGCGAGACATTGCCTGCGGAGACACTGCGGGTGATCGAGCAGTTTACCGATGCCTTGTGGATGGAACGTGGCTTGAGCAGGAATACACTGAGTGCCTATCGCAATGACCTCTCGGGGCTGGCAGGCTGGCTATTGAAACAGGGAAAAACACTGATCGGCGCACAGCGCCAGGAGTTGCTCGCCTACCTCTCGGACCGGGTCACTGCGGGTGCAAAACCCAGGACCACGGCACGCATGGTGTCCTCCATGCGGCGCTTCTACCGCTACCTGATTCGTGAAGGGCAACTGCAGGAAGATCCCAGCGTGCGTATTGATACGCCGCGTATTGGCCGGCCACTGCCGGATTCCCTCAGCGAAGCCGAGGTGGAAACATTGCTGGGTGCCCCGGATGAAAGCGATACACTGGGGATCCGTGATCGTGCCATGCTGGAACTGCTCTACGCCTGTGGCTTGCGTGTCTCCGAGCTGGTCACCCTGACAACCGACCAGGCCAACCTGACACAGGGTGTGGTTCGGCTGATCGGCAAGGGTAACAAGGAACGCCTGGTGCCGATGGGTGAGGAGGCTATCGACTGGCTGCAGTACTACCTGGACGAAAGTCGTCCCGATCTGGCTGCCGGCGCTGTCTCGAAGCAGCTCTTTATTACCCGTCGCGGCAAGGGCATGACACGCCAGGCCTTCTGGTACCGGATTCGCCATTACGCGGTAAAGTCAGGCATAAACAAGCCCTTATCGCCGCATACCCTGAGGCATGCGTTCGCCACTCACTTGCTGAATCACGGCGCCGATCTGCGTGTCGTGCAAATGTTGCTGGGGCATAGTGACCTGTCAACAACACAGATATATACTCATGTGGCACGTGAGCGATTAAAGGACCTGCATTCAAAACACCACCCGCGCGGTTAGGCCTGCATAGTTCGCTAAACTCTACAGTACGGCGTGAAACTTAATTCGCACCTGAAGTGTCCAACGCTGCTGACGATAACTGACTCGATTTGACCAACACAGGATTTGATATGAACAAGCGATTATCAGGCATATGTCTGTTGTTACTGGGTATGAGTATGGCGGCCCTCTCTGCCGCCGATACGAGTGCAAAGGAAGATATCACCAAGGCACTCAACAAGATTTTCCCTGGCGTTACACCGGACAGCATTGCTCCCTCGCCGATGGATGGCGTCTCCGAGGTCCTTATCGGACCGCGACTCATGTACATCAGTAATGACGGAAAATATCTGCTGCAGGGCAGCCTGATCGACCTGAACACCCGTGTCGATGTCAGCGAGGCACGGCGTAACGAGATTCGCCTGGATGCACTCAACGAGCTGGGTGAGGAAAACATGATTATCTTTCCGGCCAAGGACGAGAAGCACACCATCACGGTGTTTACCGATATCGATTGTGGTTACTGTCGCAAGCTGCACGCCGAGATGGACAAGTACAATGAAGCGGGGATCACGGTGCGTTACCTGATGTTCCCGCGCGCCGGCGTCGATTCACCTTCCTATGAAAAGGCCGTTTCGGTGTGGTGCAGCAAGGACCAGCAGGATGCCATGACACGCTCCAAGCTGGGTGAGACTGTTCCGAAAGCCAGTTGTGATAATCCTATCAAGGAAGAATATGAACTTGGCCAGCTGATTGGTGTGCGCGGCACGCCCGCCATCATCACAGAAGACGGCTCCATGCTACCGGGTTATGTCCCGGCCGCACGCCTGGCCAAGGCACTGCAGGCGGGCTCCTGACGTCCAGACCACAATTGCGGTTGAGATCTGCTCCTGCCGAGGTCAGTGCAGGAATGGATCGCAGCCGCGATCTGTTGCCGCTCTCAATGCAGCAGGGTGAACAATTTGCGACGGTAACTGTTGACCAGTTCGCCTTCATTCTCGAGTAGTTCAAAAACCGCCAGCAGGCCCTTGCGGCCGGCATCATCACGAAACGCACGGTTGCGCTGCAACACTTGCATGAAGGCCTCCAGTGCCGGCTCCATCTGGTTGTTCAACACATAGCAGGCGGCCAGCTGGTAGCGTGCTTCCAGGTCGTCGGGGTTGTTGTCGACCGCGCTTTCAAGTTCGGCCACCGGGGGCGCATCCCTGGTCACCAGGGCAAATTCAAGCAGGGCGCCCAGTCGCGCAGCTTCCTTTTCGTTGCGTACGTCATGTGGCAGTGAGGCGATCAGTGCAGCGGCATCGTCCAGCAGACCCTGCCTCATTTTGAGCTCAGCATAGGCCAGCGTCAGCTGGTGATTGTCCGGCTCGGCAAGGTGTGCATCTTGCAGCATGCTCAATGCCTCGCTGTGCTTGCCCTGTTGCCAGGCGGCCATAGCGCGCTCGCGGATGGCGTCGGACTCGCGCTCGATGTGGCGGTCCAGCAGGATGCGCAGTGTTGCTTCTGATTGTGCGGCAAGGATCTCCTCGACCATCTCGCCGTGTTTGTACACCCGCATGGTCGGCAGGCTGCGTATGCCGTGCGCCCTGGCGAGTTCGCGCTGTTCATCGGTGTTGACCTTGGCGAGCACGAACTTGCCGTCATAGTCCTCAACCAGTTTCTTCAACACCGGCATCTGCATCTGGCAGGGACCGCACCAGTCAGCCCAGTAGTCGACCAGCACCGGTACACGCCTTGATTGCTCGATGACAATGCTGTCGAATGTTTCGTTCGTTACATCTGTAATATGTTGTGCGTTGTTCATATTTCGAGAGTATATCCGAGCGAGTTATACACTTGTAGGAGCGCCGCCCCCGGCGCGATTTTGGCACGAGGACGCAGCACCTGGAGATACTTTTTATTATGCAGACACGAGGTCATCCATGGCAACCAGTTCACCACAGGCGGTAAACAACAGGCAGGGTATGACGCTCAGACCGGGCCATAGTTTGTGCACGCCATTGGCATAGAGACGCATTTGCTCCCGGTAGAGGTCTGTCAGCCGGGACAGGGAAGCGCGGTCGGCCCATTGATGCGTCTTGTAGTCAATCACATGTGCCGTGCCGCTATTGATAATCAGGCGATCAATGATGCCGTACACCAGCTGGTCCCCGTCCCGGTATTGAATCGGGACCTCGTTAAAGGCCTTCTGACAGCGTGTGTGATCGAACAGCCATGCCAGTTGCGGGGCCTGAACGGTTTTCACGGCCTCCTGCCACCAGCGCCGGCACTCCGGGTCTGTCGCCTCGCGTTGCAGGGCACTGGCGATCGATGCCGGGATCACATCCGGACAACAGGCTTCCATGCCGCTTAGCTGCTGGAGCATCAGGTGAATGGCCGTACCACGCTCGCGGCCATCCTCATCGCCATGCTCCATAGAGGTGGCATGCAATGCGCGACTGGGTGCGATCAATCGCTGCCGCTTTTCCACGGCAAGCGGGCCGGACAGACGCGGGTCCGGTGTAACCGGAACGGCGGCGGGTTGCGAGGTTGCAGTGGGTACATCAATGCTGCCGGTTTCACGGAAGGGATGGCCCTCGGCCGTGGTGTCCCAGCCGGCCAGTGCCTGCTGGATCAGACCATACCAGCTGTCACCGGCGGCCGCGTCTTTTTGATTTCCCGAGATGAACAGGTATTGCCGTGCGCGTGTGATGGCGACATACAGCAGGTTGGCCTCTTCGCGCTGATCATTGTGTGCCTGTTCATCAAGCAGCTGGCAAGTGACACTGTCGTGGCTGGCCTTCTTTCCCGTCAGCAGAAAATGCGCCGGTTGTTCGCGGTTTTCGGGCCAGTCAACCAGTGCGCCATGCGCATTGTGTGAGCGCAGCTGGCTAGCCGTATCAGCCAGAAAGATGACCGGTGCCTCCAGACCTTTCGCACCGTGGATGGTCATGATGCGCACACGCTGCGCGTCTGCTTCCTCCGGTGTGCCTTCATCCGGCTGGTCATTGTCTGACTGGCGCAGCCGGTTCAGCTGATCGAGGAAGCGCGGCAGGCTCGGGTAACGTCCGTTGTCGACCTCCAGTGCCAGTTCAATAAAACGCGTCAGACTGGCATGCACCCGTGGTGTCAGGGCGGCGGGGAAGGCGGCCTCGTAGCGCTGCAGGACCTCTGCCTCGTGGAAGATACGGTCGAGCAGGTCATGCACCGGGATATGGCCGGTGAGTGCGCGCCAGTGTTCCAGTTGCGCATGGATGTCTGCAAAGGGTGGCTGTTGCGCCGTGGCCAGTCCGGCCAGCCGCTCATACCAGGTAGCACCAGTGGCAGCGGCCAGCGGGATCAACTGTTCACTGGACAGGCCAATAATGGGCGAACGCAGTACCTGTGCCAGCGCCAGGTTGTCGTAGGGCGAGATCAGGGTATTCAGCAGACACTCCAGGTCGTGCACTTCCAGGTTGTCGAGCAGTGCCCCCTTGCTGTCGCTGAGACAGGGAATCTGCATCTCACGCAGCGCCTGTTCATAGGCGCGGGCGTGGATGCGCTGCCGCAACAGAATAATGATGTCACTGTGCTGCAGGGCACGGGTCACACCGTCTTTGGTCACCGCTGTCCGTTCCTGCATGAGTGCCTGTATACGGCTGGCGATTAGCCTGGCCTCATTGGCGTAACGCTGGTCTTCACGGACGATGCGCGGCGCATGCAGCGGGTTGCGCAACAGTGTTGCTGTTTCATCTGCCGTTGCGGCAGGTGCCGATGTCATCAGTGGCAGCAACTCGACATAGCCGTACATGTCCGGCAAATACGTCGTGTGCCGGTTGAAGTCATCCAGTCGCTGTGTGAGCGGCCCGCTTGCAAACACCGTGTTCACGCAATCAACAATCGCCTGTGCAGATCGCCGCGAGGCATCCAGCGGGTAGCTTTGCGCCTGGAGGTTTTCATGCAGCCAGTCGGAGGCCTCGCCGAGCAGTGCCGGGTTGGCGCGGCGAAAACTGTAGATAGACTGTTTTTTATCACCGACAAGGAAGACCGAGCGGGCACGGTCGTCGTTACCGGCCGCGAGTTCTTCCAGTAACGGTTGCAGCAAGCGCCACTGGGTCGGGTTGGTATCCTGGAATTCATCGACCAGTAAATGATCGATGCGTGTGTCCAGCTTGTACTGGATCCAGCTGGCATGGTTGCTCTGGTTCAGTAATTCGCAGGCCTTCCATTCGAGGTCGGAGAAATCCAGCAGACGCTGCTCCTGCTTGATGCGCTGATAGTGGGTCAGCAACTGCATGCCGGCCGTTATCCATGCAACGGAGGTATGCAGCGTGTTATAGCGTGCCAGGCGATCAATACTTGCTTGCAATATGTCGCACAGGTGCTGATGCAACTCGATGTATGTCTGTTCATCCTGTTCGCCGAGTCGCTTGCATTGCGTTTTGCCGGCCTTTCTCGAACGGGGCTTGCCCTCCCCGGTGAGAAACACCGCTTTGATGGCATCAAGAAATGCTGCCGCTGCCAGGGATGAGTCGAGTGCCCCGGCAAGCAGCTGCGCATACCCGGTATTGGTTGGCGTGACATTGCGCTGCAGCAGTTCGCCAAATGCCTGCAGGTCTGCGCGCAGGCCGTTATCCGGGAAGTGCTCGAGGGGCTCCTCACCGGCATCGATCTGCAGCAGTTGCTCAAGCCGGGTAGTGGCATATGACAGCGGATCGGATTGGCCCTGGCTATACGCCCACCAGTCACTGCGATGGGCCAGAAAGGAACGCAGGGCTGACCGGGTATTGCTGAGCCCGCCACAAGCCTCGGTGAGCCGGTCCAGTGCCTGGTTGATCGGATGCCCCTTGCTGCTTGATTCGTTCACCAGTGCGTCCCAGGCCTGCTGTTCCAGCAGACCGGTGGATTCGCTCAGCTCGAATCCCGGTGCGATGCCTGCCTCCAGCGGAAAACGCTGCAGCAGTTCCTGGCAAAAGGCATGGAAGGTTGTCGCGCGCAGCGCATAGGGATTAAACAGGCCTTGTTCATACAATTGCCGCGCCCGTGTGCGGCTGGATGCATCCGGCCGGATGCCGATCTGTGCCAGCATGCGATCCAGTGAGCTCGCGTCCGCACACATGAGTTCACGCAGGCGCTCGGTGACACGCTGTTGCATTTCCGCCGCCGCCTTGCGGGTAAACGTGACGGCCAGGATGCTGTCCGGTCTGGCGCCGGCCAGCAGCAGGCGCAGGATACGGGTCACCAGCAGCCAGGTCTTGCCGGTACCGGCCGAGGCATGCACGGTGGCATTGCGCACCGGGTCGGCCGCCTGCAGGGTTATGCAGTTATCGGTGGCTGACATTAATTCGCTTTGCCATTACCGCGAATCGTGCCGGGGACGGCGCGCCTGCACCCGATTGATGCACCTGCAGGAGCGGCGTCTCGCCGCGATTGCATCGGTTGTTCAATTGTCATTTGCATCATCCAGCCATGCTTGTTGCCGGCATAGCCCGCTCATCTCGCAGTATGTACAGGTCTTCATGTCGCCCCACGCGGGCAGGGCGGCACCGGCTTCTATTTCACCCAGTACCGTGACCAGTCGCTGTTTTACGCCGCCTGCAATTTCAGCCAGTGCCTCGCCCTCAAGGCTGATTCGGTTGCTGATCCTGTTATCCACCTGAAGGTATTCAACCCGTTGCGGTAACGACTCTGTCAGCAGGGCGTAGGAGGGCAGCTGCACTTCCTCACCACTGTCGACCTGTTCCTGTGTGGGAATGCCGCCGGTCTTGTAATCGAGTATCGCCAGTCCGCTCGCATTGCTGTCGATACGGTCGAGGCGCCCTTTAAGCATCCGCCCGGGCATGAGCTCGACTTCGCTTTGCTGCTCGGCATCCTGAAATGACCAGTTTTCCTGGCGTGCGATTTGCCAGTCGATATACCCCGGCACCAGTGTCTGCCAGCGTCGCAGCCAGGCACGGTGCTCAAAATTGTCTTCCAGTTCGCGGGCGAAAACAGCATCCGATATTTTCTCCAGCGTGCTGCTGGCCTGCATGCGATTGTCCGCGGTGACCGGCGCGCCGAAGGCCGCGGGATAGCCGGGACAGCCCTTGTGAAAGACTTCCAGTGCCTTGTGCACCAGGCTGCCGTACTCGGCTTTTTCAAAGGCCTCCCTGACGGCTTCCCGGGGCTTGAGTTTCAGTCCGCAGGCGGCGAAGAATTTATACGGGCAGTCAATCAACTGCCGGTGCATGCTGACGGACAGCTCCGCGGGTAGCAGTGCCGCAGGCAGTACGGGCCGCGGGTACGGTTGCCGCTGCGGCAGGGGCAACGGGTTAAGGCCGGCGACCCGTGTTGCCGGATGTTCAAGCAGTGCTTGCAGATCATTGGCCGTGAGGTCATCTTGCCAGGCGAGTGCATGGAAGGTGCGGATGGCCTCGAGCCAGGGACTCGGCATACGCAGTTCAGCGGCGTTTTCCCGGCACCAGGTCAGTAACAGTTGTGGTGCGCTTTCCAGCAGGCGCCGGAAGCGCTGCAACTGCTGCTCATAGCGCTCTGCCCACACCGGCAGGCCGAGATCGGTACGTACCGGGTCATTGAAGAATGGCGACCTGGCGCTGCTGGCCGGCAGGTATTCGCGATCGCAGGCGCCGATGACCACGGCATCGTACTGTCCGAGTTGTGACTGCGCCAGGGTCAGCAACATCACCGGGCTGTCCGCTGTCATCGGGACGAAGTCGGTGCGCTCCAGTGCCGATCCCAGCCAGGTACGGAATTCAACCCAGCTCATGTCGATCGAGCTGTGTTCTGCGGCATCAAACAGCAAACGCCATTCCTGGAGTATGCGCTGCCCGGCCGGGTCGTCCCCGAATGATGCCCAGATACCCATCGCATCGAGACTTTCACGCAGCTTCTCCAGCAGGGTAACAGGCCGGGACCGCGTTACCCCGAGGCACGCACGCAAGGGTGCGGCGGCCTGCTCAAGACGGTTCAACAGCTGCTGTAGCTGCTCGGCCGACTCTTCGGTCCAGCTGGTTTTCAGGCGTTGCAGGCGCAGGTTTATTTGCCGGCGATAACGCTGCAGTCCACTGGCAATATTTTCACGCTGGATGATGTCCTGTTCAAGACGGTAGACGCTGTTCGCGTGCCGGTCGCGGTCCTCGTCGGGAAAGACGAAGGGGGACTTCAGGACATCCAGCAGGGGTTGATGGGCAAAATCTTCCTCGACCGTTTCCAGCCAGCGTTCCAGCGCGGCGGCGGCACTGGTGGTAGACAGCGCCCAGCCACCCGTGTCTTCCAGTCCAATGCCGGCCCGATCGAGCAAGGCGCGCACGCGTCGCGCCAGCCGCCGGTCTTCAGTCACAATCGCAATATTCTGTTTGCCCTCGAGCAGCCACTGGCGCACCTGTAAATCAATGGCGCGTGCCTCCTGTTCCGGTGAACTGGCAGGCAGGATGGCGAGGTGTCCTGACAGGGGTGAGTGCGCATGGTCATGGCAAAATGCACTGGCACGCTCCGCAGGCGAGTTCACGCCGACCTGGAATACGGCATCGAGGCAAGCCCCGTACAGGTTAGCAGCGGGCTTGTGGCGCGCCTGTTGCAACAGTGTCCTGATGGGCGGCATGACGTCGTCATCAAGCCAGTGGGTGTGCCGGTAGAGAATGCAGTCTGCGCGGCCGGTCTGCAGCAGTGCCTCGATCCATTCCAGCTGCGCCGCGTGCAGCTGGTCAAAGCCAACCAGGAAGAGATCCTTTTCGGGTGCTGCCGCCTGCGACATGGCCAGACGCTGCAGGCAGGCAATGCCGGGATCCAGCATATGTTCGTCGTTAAGCTGACCATGCCAGGCCTTCCAGAGCCGGTGTACCATGCCGGCTTCCATACCGAGTGGTTCCGGCAGGCGGTCATCAATACCGTAGGCCGCTTGCAGCCGTTGGGTAAAGGTGTCGAGGTCATCGGGGATGCTGACACGGTTGAGTGTCAGTTCATCAAACAGAGAAATCAGGCAACTGCTGATTTGCCAGGGGTCGGCACCGTTAAACACAGCCGGGTGCTGCCTGAGCACCTCGACCAGCATGAGTTCACGGCGTGCGCGCCCGGGAATGACCTGGTCAATGGGATTGTGATCGCACAGCCACTGATCGATGGTGCTGATTTCGGGGCCGAGCAGGGCGGCATGACCGTGCGCCTTGGCAGCGTCCAGCAAGTGCCAGCGCAGGCGTGGTGCGAACTGGAGGTCGGGAAGCAGTACGACGCTGTTCGTCAGGTCAGGCAGGGTGGTGGCACGCTCAATGAGTCGCCGGGCGGTTACTGCAAGGATGTCATCACTGTAGGGAACCAGGGTAACCGTATCGCTACGTGACATTTAAGGATGCCCTGATTGATTCGGATGCCGGCGAAGGCCGGCATCCGTGGCATTGACGTCTATGGATCCCGGCCGGGA
>JBATFE010000273.1:0-3981 GCA_049664445.1 Gammaproteobacteria bacterium | reverse complement strand
GACCGGTACCGGCAAGGAACTGGCCGCCAATTTCATTCACAACAATTCCGTACGCAGCAACCAGCCGTTTTTGACCGTGGACTGCACCGTGCTGACCGAGCCGCTGTTCGAGGCCGAGGTGTTCGGTCATGCGCGCGGCGCCTTCACCGGCAGTGTCGGCGAGCGCATCGGCATGTACGAGCAGGCCGATGGCGGCACCCTGTTTCTGGACGAGGTCGGCGAGTTGCCCCTGTCGCAGCAGGCCAAGTTGCTGCGCGTGCTGGAATCCGGCCAGTACCGGCGTGTCGGCGGGCGCGGCAGCCGCAAGGCCGATGTGCGCGTCATCTGCGCCACCAACCGGCACCTCTGGGATCATGTCAAGGCGGGCCAGTTCCGCGAGGACCTCTACTACCGCATTGCCTGCCTGGCGGTGCGTCTGCCACCACTGCGTGAGCGGCTGGACGATGTTGGCATGCTGGCGCCCAATCTGCTGGAGGTTATTTCCCGGACCATGTCACGCAATTTCGAGCTCAGTAGGGACGCTATCGAGCAATTGAAGCAGCACCAATACCCGGGCAATGTGCGCGAACTGCGCAATATCCTGTTCATCGCGGCCACCCACAGCGGTGGCGGCGAAATCGATGCAGAGACCGTCGCCAGGGTAATGCAGATGCATGTGCAGTCGCAAACACAGTCCGGTCCACCTCACATCGCGGAAATCGCTGCGATATCCGCAGCGCCCGCACCGGCCAACTCGGCGTCGCTGCACGACGTCGAGGCGCAGCACATCAGCCAGCTGTTACAGCAGCACAACAACAACCGCCGCAAGGTTGCAGAGGCACTGGGTATCAGTGAGCGCACCCTGTACCGCAAGTTGAAACGCTTTGGTCTGAGTTGACGGTAAGGGTGCAGGAAGTTTATCTACGCGTCAGGCTCTTGCTTCCCGCCGTGTCCCCGGCGTGACGGCACAGCGTCCGGGAGCCTGTTTCACAGGGCACCCGTCGGTAGCGATTGCGGCTGGTAATGAGGCACGCTGCCCGGACCGCGGCTTGAACGCACCCTGAGCAAGCAATGGAGGATGCCGGTGCAGCGTTGCAGCAGCGGCGTCTTCGCCGCGCTGGTAATGGCCCAACATCGCGCCGGGCCAGTGTTTCTTGCATAGTAAGGCTGGAATGAATACCGCCAAGGTCTCAAATACAAAACCTGTCCTGCATCGCCTGGCGCTGTACGTCATCACCCTGTCCATACCGGTGCTGTTTTTCGTCGCACTCGAGGGCGGCCTGCGGCTGGCCGGCTTCGGCGAAACCTGGCCCCTGTTTATTCCCCTCGACAAGGCGCCGGATTACCTGGCGGCCAATCCCGAGGTTGTGAAGCGCTTCGTGGCTGACAGGTCCAGGACACCGTATGTGCAAATCCTGCCGATGCCCTTTCCCGAACACAAGGCGCCCGGGACCTTTCGAGTGTTTGTGCAGGGCGGCTCCACGGCAGCCGGCTGGCCCTATGGCTACGGGGCATCCCTGGGGGGAATGCTGCAGCACCGACTGCAGGCGACCTTCCCGCAGCGCAACATCGAGGTGATCGATACCGCCATGATCGCCGTCAATTCATACACCGTGCTGGACTTCGCCGACGAGATCATTGCACAGCAGCCGGATGCGGTGCTGATCTATGCCGGTCACAATGAATTCCTCGGTATCCTCGGTGTGGGTTCCGTGGTGTCAGCGGGGCGTGCGCGATCTGTTGTGCTGGCATGGCTGGCACTGCATGAACTGCGTCTCTTTCAGTTACTGGAACGTGCCTACACGGTGGCCACGGCATGGCTGCCTTCAGGGGAAGAAGCAACCGATGAGTCACGCGGCACGCTGATGCATCGCATTGTCGGTGAGCGCCACATCCCCCTGGATTCGCCACTGTACCGCCGCGGTATGGCGCAGTTTCAGGGCAACCTGGCTGCCTTGCTGGAACGCTACCGGCAGGCCGGTGTGCCGGTGTTCATCGGCACCCTGGCAAGTAACGAGAAGGGCCTGGAGCCTTTCATAAGCGCACTGGCGGCAGAGACCGACGAGGCGGCATGGCGGCGCCATTATGAGATGGCAGTCGAGGCTGCCCGCGAGGGCGCGACGGAGCAGGCACGCGGTGCCCTCGAAGCGATCGTGGCGGAGGACGACACGGCCGCTGCGGGCTACTTCGCTCTGGCTCAGGTTCTGGAGAGCCAGGGTGATTATTCCCGTGCCCGTCAGGCGTACCTGGCGGCGAAGGACCGTGACCAGCTGCGCTTTCGGGCCCCGGAGGCCTTCAACGCGATCATCCGGGACGTGGCCGCACAGCACGGTGCCCGGGTCGTGGAGGTGCAGGCCCGATTGCTGCAGGCCGCCGGGCACTGCATCATCGGCGATGATCTGATGCTGGAGCACCTGCACCCCAATCTCGAGGGCTATTCACTCCTCGCCGATGCCTACTACGCGGCACTGCGTGAAGCGGACATGATTGGCTCAGGGGGGCAGGCCATGCCTGCACAGCAGGCCTGGAACGCGATCCCGGTGACCGAGGTGGACCGGCTGAGAGGCACGTATGAAATCATGCACCTGAAGGCCGACTGGCCGTTTCGTGCCAGTTATACGGAACCTGATTATCCTGTGCGTTCGACCGTCATCGAGCGACTGGCGTACGATTACTTCAAGGCAAAAATCACGTGGCCGGAGGCGATGAAAAGGCTCTGGGCCCATTACCGGTTAACGCGCAACAAACCCGCAGCCGCCCGGGTGGCAGCCTTGCTGGCTACTATCTACCCCTACGAAACGACTCTGCAGTACAAGGCGGGCGAACTGGCCCTGGAAGCGGGCCGCCCGGAGGAGGCGGTACCCCTGTTGCGACGCGCGCTGCAAAATGCCCCGGGTGAAACGAGCTATCTCATTGCCCTGAACCGGGCCTGCCAGGCGCTGGGTGATGATTCGTGCAGTCGCGAGACCTTACAACGCTTGCGTGAACTCGCCCCTGGTCACCCGGAGGTAGAGGCGCTGATCGGCGCACTAGAGGCCACTCTGAATCGGGCCGTGGAATGAAATTCCTGCAGCCTGCAGCAAGGCTGTTCAATCTCATGCGGGAGAGATCCATACAAGCTACTCACCGGTCCTGTCTTGCAAGCGCGGCGTGCTCACCGTGACTTAAAACGGCATCAGGCAGGCTGCATACCTGCGTGCATTCGATTGTGCACCGTCGCCATGACGTGCGTTTTGCTTTCATGCCGGCCCTGTCATAGCATGGGGTAACCCGTGGATACGGCGCGATACGCAGCACTGATGCCATGGTACCTGTTCCCTGCAAGAGACCCGAGATGATGCAAACCACGTCTGCCGACCTGTTGCCGCGAACAAAATATGCCGGTCTCGCATTGGCGGCACTCGCCGGGGCGGCGGTAATGGTCGTTGAGCTTGGCGTGGCGCGGGTGCTGACGCCGGTATTTGGCGGATCCATCATGGTGTGGGCCATTGTCATTGCCACCACCATGCTGGCGCTGGCGGCCGGCTATGCCGTGGGCGGTTATCTGGCCGATCGTCGCGGCGGCATCCGGGTCGCAACCGGCGCAGCGCTCATTGGCGCATTGCTGTGCGCTGCCGTTCCATTTATGCGCATCCCCCTGATCGAGGCAACCATCGACCTGTCCACCCTGAACGGTGCGACGCTGATGGCACTGGCACTGATCGCGCCCACGCTGTTCTTCCTCAGCCAGGTATCACCGGCGCTGATCCGCGGCCTGTCGGCGGATGGGGTGAGTCACGTGGGAGTGACCGCGGGGGGTATCTATGCCTTGTCCACGCTGGGCAGCCTGGTCGGCACGCTGGGGGCGGTCTGGCTGTTTCTCTATATGCCGATCACGCTGGGTTTTATCGGCACGGCCCTGCTGGTGACCGTGCCGGCACTGTTCCTCTGGCCGCTGCTGGGCGGCGTCGTGGCGGCAGTGCTTGTGGTGGTGATGGGATTGCAGCTGAGTGCGGGAGCAGG
>JBATFE010000272.1:0-5336 GCA_049664445.1 Gammaproteobacteria bacterium | reverse complement strand
ATATATTACAAGATATATTTCCGTGTTCTTCCGTGGATTCCGTGGCTATTAATTATTTAAAAAACCTGGCACCCGGCTTAACAATATTCAACATCGTGGCTATAGGTTTGATCAAGGGTATCAGTTCATACGTACCCTCTTGAACTTCGACTTGACCCGCTGCAGCAAGGATGGCACCTCGTATACTGGCAAGGATTCGGCACCCTGCACCTCTACTCTCTTGTTAATGCCGGGTGACAGGCTGGCCTTGCCCCAGATAACGACAGGCTCCTCGACGCGTGCACGCGCCCCTCTCAGCGGATCAGCACCCAGCGTACCGACAAGGGATTTCACATAGTCCGCTTCCTGGACAGCAGCCAGTTTCTGCTTCGCGGTTTCGAGGCGTTGCGGCATACCCAGCCGCTGGGCCTCGTCATCATAGTCCTCGTCATCAAGGAACTGCTGCAGGTTATTGACGTGCCGTTGCCACATCTCGATATCACGGCGTTGCTTGATCTCAAGACGTTCCTGGTACCAGTCAGAGGCCAGCAGGCTTTCGCGGGTAAACATGGCACGGATCTCCGGATTATGGATATCCATACCCGAGTAGCTACCCGTTGCCATAATCATCAACAGTGCCTGTAACGGCGGACAGGCATCCTCGATACTGCCATCCTCCAGGTACTGCAAGGCCACATGCTGCTGCGCCTCGACGATGTTATTGATGCCGTCAACGAAGGACTCGACGTCCTGTGTTTCCGGCTTGAGTATCGCTTCTGTAAACACGGCGCTTGGATTATCGAATATCTTGCCGAGGAAGCCGTGTACAAAATGCTCGGTGATGCGGTAACCCAAACGACTGGCGAGCACCTTCCTGCCCTTGTGTTCAATATCTTCCAGTAATTCCAGGTAGCCGTGCTCGATCAGATAGGCCGGCTGGCGTTCTTCCAGCGAGAGTCGCGCCCAGATTTCAGGTATCAACAGACTGATATCGTGAGCGACGCGCACCCTTGGCCCGACGTATCCGGCCGAACTGGAAAAACCTGCCTGGCCGGTCAGGATGGAGGACACCAGCGCATTGTTAAGATCCGCCGTGGTGCGCAAGGCATTGAACGGGCCCTTGGTGAGTGCACCCTCGCTGCCAGCGCCCGTCGTCGAGGGCGACTTGCCGGTCAGGCTGCAGATAAAGTCCATGAACAGTTCCGGCACTTCCTGGTAATGGATCGGGTTGTACACGGCCAGTGAACGAATCCCCGGCTCCGGCGGATTGTTGCGCCGCCCGGTGAGCACGGCGTCGACCGGGTGACACACGTGTGCATCCCAGTCCAGCTTGCGGTGCAAACGGATACTCATCTCGGCTATGTAGGTACGCTCCGGTGTGACCAGGTCAGGCCGTACCTGCAGGTAGCGTGGATTCTTCGAGGGTGCGCCGTCTACCATGCGTGGATGCGCAGACGACACGACATACGACGCGTTGTTTTCACAGGCCGTCTTCAGGAAGTCCTGCATCGGCAGTGAAAACTTGTAGAAGGTGTGCACATCCTCAACCAGTGCAGTCAGCTTGCGGTGATCAAGCGGCTCGAAGTTGGCAATGAAGTTGTCCGGCCCGGACATGTCCTTTTCAGCCTGGGTGTCAAAACCGGGATGAATCGCCTCATCCGGTCGCTGGAACAGACGGTATTCGCAGTTCTTTACCAGCTTGACGCTGTGATAGCCCAGGTGATGCGGGCCGCAACCGGCAATGCATGCGGCTGGCACCACCACGGAAGCGGTAATATCATCTTCCATCTGCACCTTTTCGGTTGCAATGTAATCCTGGCGCAGCTTGAAGGTACGCCACTTGGCATCGCCGTCAAAACCGACTCGCAGGTAGGAGGCGATTATATTTCGGTCATAGAGTTTCAGTTCATGCGCCGGGGCACCATCGACTTCATCGACGGACAAGTGCTTGCGCCACTGGTCGCCCCACTCGGCCCGGTAGAAACGCTTGATGAGGAAAACCAGTGCCAGGATGCGCGGGGAAATCGAGGCCAGCCAGTCATTGAACTCATTTGTATAGTTGGACGTCGGTGTCAGCAGCTTGATCACTGAACCGAGGCTGCGTTCCGGACTCAGGGGTTTGCGGGCAGGGTCACGGTCCTCGTGTTCAAAACCCGGCTTGAAGCGATCCGTGTAGTCCTTGTCAAAAATCACCTGCACCATGTCGAGGTCGTTTTGCAGGTCATCAACAAACAACGGGCGATAGATGACTGCGTCATTCAGGGATTTCGAGATTTCGGATTTACCACCACCGGATACCGTGCTGGGTTTATGACAAAAGGTACCTTCCGGGTCGATACCAATCAGTCGCCATGAGGGTGCGCCCGGATGTTTCTTCATCTCGACCTTGTAACCACTCGGCTGTATGTAGGTCTTGCCGGGCCGCAGGCGGATGGTCTGCTTCTCTCCATTGTGTTCCCAGGTGATCGTCTGGGCATTAAGGTCCATTCGAATTCTCTGTTTCAGGTATATGATATCCGGGTATTTTTTATCTACACCATAGCCCTCGGGCTGCAGATCCATCACCTCACCATAACGGGACGCCATGTCTTCGAATGAATATCCCGGCTTGTAGGTGCGGCTGTCCACACCGTACTCCTCGCCGTGATTACGCCGCGGGAAGGCGAGCGCACCACCGGCGTGTTCTTCTTCTGCAAGACCGAACAGGTTGGCGGAATAGCTGATCTGGGTTTTTACTTCCTTCTTGCAATAACCGAAATAATTATCGGCCAGCAGGGTCACGATGACGCCATTCTCGTCACGTGCCGTCAACTTGAAGGCCTGCCCGTCATTGTAGAGTTCGTCAGCCTGCTTCCAGCACATACCGTCCTTGCGCTGGCGACTGCTGGCCTTCCCCCAGTGCGGCAGGCCAGCCTCTTTCTTGGTGGTACCCACCAGGTGGGGTGCCAGAATCACGCAACCGGTGGTACCGGTCCAGTGTTCCACGTCGAGCCCGGCATCGAAGTCCACGAGATAGGGATTGCCGCCGTTGCCAAAGATGCTTTCTACAAAATCCAGATTGCTGACCAGGTTGCCGGGGGCCAGGAAATGTATCTCCATGGTCTTCTCGGCTTCATGACCGGGTATTTCCGGGCACACCGTCGGGCGTAACAACAGCGAGACGAACATGCGTGCCGGCCTGGGGAGATCCGAGGTAAAGGGGATCGTCAGCAACTCATCCGGTGGATTCAGTGCCTTATCCAGCATGAAAGCAAAGGCCTGTTTGGGTACCGCCTTTTTGTCACCGGCGACCGGCAAGCCGCCCTCGGCAACATGGAACGAGCCCTTGGTGGTGCGCCGGTCACTGGCGGGATTATGCAGCACACCCTGCTGCACCCTGTAGCTGGAGACGATATCGGAGTGGAACTCATCCTTGCCCATGGGCAGTGACAATTCGCGCGCCACGCCATGCCGGTCAAGCACCAGTGTCTGTGTTGGCAGCATCGGGATGCTGTCGAGTTCCAGATCGGCGAGGTATTGTTTCAGGAAATTCTGGATGCGCAGGTCAACCGGACACTGGTAATTCGCGAGCTGGCGGTTTTTCTCGCGGTAGCTCTTTAACAGGTCCCGTGAGATGCCGAAGAAGCGTGCAGACTCCTCGGACACACAGGTCGGTTGCCCCGATGAAGCCAGCTTCAGGTTGATATAGAGCTGTAATTTCTCGCGCTCTTCCTCGGGTGTCTCGGGCGCCTTGTTCAACCCAAGGGCATGGGCAAAGTCCATACGCTTTCTCCGCACTGTTATTTTGCCCGGATCCGGGCCAGAGTCACTGGTAACCGTTGGTATTTTAACGAATCAGCTGTTTTAAATCAGTCAACTTGAAGGCTATAGTTAATCTATAGAGTTATATTATTTTTATATCTATATGTTTTATATAGTATTATAATAGCCACGGAATCCACGGAAGAACACGGAAATATTACAGTAAGGCTTTTATTTTTCTGTGGATTCCGTGGATTTCGTAGCCATAATATCCCGCTTTTCGGATTCACCCCATTTTAGTGAAGCCCCGTAAACTCGACCGCAACCTGCTTGCGGTAGGGCTCGTCAAAGATAAACTCTATCGAGATCTCCCCCTCGTCATCCTTGATCTGGACCTGTTTCAACTCGGGCAGGCGTATCGCCAGGTAGCTGCACATGGCCGCAGCCACGGCCTCATCCTGTGCATGCAGGGCATGGGCGAGGTTTGCTGCCGCGAACTGGGTGCGCTGGTTCTGGTCGGGCTCCACGATGGTTTCACTACCGATCAGGATACCGGCATCCATCTTGGCGTCCATCTTGTCCAGGTAAGCGGCCTGATGGTCCGGCAACAAACGGTCACGATCATATTCCAGTTGCGCGATGCCGTTTAAAAACACAGCCATGATGTTGTTCATAGTCAACCTGTTCCTGATTCGCTACCAACAACCATAGCTGAGAATCGCTACAGTTTTCCAGATACCTGCGTGCTAAATAAAAACCTTATGACTAGCCGGCTTTTTTCAGCTCGAGTTCCTGACTGCGCAGATAGTCTTCGTAGCTGCCGCTGAAGTTGACCAGACCATCGGGCTGCATCTCGACAATACGCGTGGCGAGTGAGGAGACGAATTCGCGGTCGTGACTGACAAAGATCAGCGTGCCGGTATAATTCTCCAGCGCCGTGTTGAGCGACTCGATGGATTCCATGTCGAGGTGATTGGTGGGTTCGTCCATCAGCATGATATTGGGCTTTTGCAGCATCAGGCGCCCGAAGAGCAGGCGGCCCTGCTCGCCACCCGAGACCACCCGCACCGGTTTCTTGATCTCGTCCTGCGAAAACAACAGGCGACCGAGCGTACCGCGGATCACCTGCTCGTCATCACCGGGCTTGCCATAACGGCTCATCCAGTCAAACAGGGTTTCATCGGAATCGAAATCAGCGGCGTGGTCCTGGGCAAAGTAACCGATGTCCGCGTTCTCTGACCATTTCAGCCGCCCCTTGTCCTTTTCGAGATCACCGGCGAGGGTACGCAGCAAGGTGGTCTTGCCGATGCCGTTGGGTCCGATGATCGCAACGCGTTCACCGACCTCGATCTTCAGATCGAGTTTCTCGAAAAGCGGTGCCTGACCGTCATAACGCTTGCTCAGACCTTCAACGTCCAGCGCCATGCGATAGAGCTTCTTCGCCACATCAAAGCGTATATACGGATTGACCCGGCTCGACGGCTTGATATCTTCCAGCTTGATTTTCTCTATTTGCCGTGCACGCGAGGTGGCCTGCTTTGCCTTGGAGGCATTCGCCGAGAAGCGGCTGACAAAGGTCTGCAGTTCGGCGATCTGCGCTTTCTTCTTGGCATTGT
>JBATFE010000271.1:0-2151 GCA_049664445.1 Gammaproteobacteria bacterium | reverse complement strand
CTTTCTTCAGCCCGCAACGGAAGTGTTATATAGACGATATCAATTTTACCTTTGAGTGCCTGATCTACAAGCAAGTCCAGATTACCCAATACCTGTACCGGAGGACATGCAAGCGGTCTGGAACCTGTCTGTTCCCGATCATCAAAAAATCCTATGAGGCGCAATCCCATCCATGGCGAACCCAGTATCATTTGTGCAACATTTACCCCGATCTCTCTGGCTCCAGCGATAGCCACCGTGCGGGTATTGATATTCCGCTCTCGCATCGAGGCGAGCACAAACCGCATTAACAGTCTCCAGAGTATCAACAGGAACGGTGCTGCAAGAAACCAGATCAGGATTAGACGCCGGGAATATACAGTCGAGGTTTTGGTTGCATAAGCGAACAGCAGAAGCACGAGGACTACCCAGAACCATGCGACCCAGATACGAACAACTTCTTGCCGCATCGCAGCGCCGCGCCATGAGCGGTAAAGATCCTGAGATTGTGCGAAGAAGAAAAACAACCCTACTGCGGACACTTGTGCGATGCTATAGTTTTGAAGCCAGTTTACCCCGAGAATGACGGCCAGAAACCACAGGGAAAATCCGACTAACACCGCATCGAGCAAGGCCGAAAACAACGCTACTCTTGAGATGACTGTATTCTGCACGCGTATCTCTTTCCCATTGGTAAATTCGGGCCGGTTCTAGCAGCCGCACTATACGTCCATAGCTATACGTCCATAGATAGTAAGTCGGCGATATATAGACGGTCTGAAGGTACCAACCCGGGTTGCCCAAGCGAGTTACCCTGATTGACCATAGAATCATAATATTTCATTAAGGGACAATCGTTGCATAAAAACTACAAACTCTTTGACTTGCCTTGCTTGCCCATGAATCCATAGCCTCTTCTTCTTGGGCCGATTTTCCCAAATAAAAGCTCGATAACTATATTACAATAACATTAAATTAGCCACCTTGTTTCAATCAACATGATCTTTCACACCCTGTCCTGAATCGTTTGAAGGCCTGCAGATGATCACCTTAGTCGCCAAGCGGGCTGTTTGCCCTTTCCAGGTCATCCGGTGTACCGATATCTATATAAGGCAACTCCGAGACCTGTAGCGCGTAGATACTCAACCCTTCCTTGATAGCGGCCAGCATTACATCGCCCATAAAGAGTTCCGGTGCTCTCTCGGCTATTTCCTGATGCGCGGCCAGAAATTCATGCATGTAATGGGTAAATACGGGTGTCCATACAGCAACACCCCATGTGGTTCGTAAATCCGTGTGTTGCGGTTTTATGACTATCCGCTTGACCCTGCCGCTCCCGGATATTTCCACCATATCCACCTTTTCCGGCCGATCGGCTGGAAACAGCCCGAGTACAACATCGGCATGATTCATGCCCTGATATTCTAGAAGTCTCCCGAAAATATTGCCCGGCCCTAACACCATGTCAGGGAAACCAAAGGCAACGATGGCATGCTGTACAAAGGAATAAGCCTGGTCAAAGCTGTACGGTGTCCCGTAGGGCCGGCCCATCATCAGATAGGCCAGCTGCATACCTGCCCGGGTACCATCGCCAAGATAAGCAGGGATATCCCATTTTCCCTCGCGCAGAATGACGTAAGCCCTTGTAATGCCAGCCTCATGCATTTTTTCAAACAGATATTCACAAACAGCACGCGGGGACTCACCGCTTTGGCGTGTTCCTTTGTGCGACTCAACTGGATGGATCTCCTTGCTGCACGGTAGCCGGGCGAGTCGTGTCGCTCGGCCTGCCATTGGAACGACGCCGATGATATCAAGGGGCGGCATATTTGTGTCACGGTTGCCCATCAAGTCTTTTCAGCCGTACGTTCCTGTGGCGCACAGGCTCGGAGCAGTCAGGTACTGTTCGTTGGCACCGGGTTTCATGTGAGACGGGCTGGATTAACCAGCTTGTAGCGCCTTGAGGAGTTTGTCATGTATGCCACCGAAGGCGCCGTTACTCATTACCAGAATATGATCACCCGAGCGGGCCTTGCGGACCACGTCCGCCGTGATTGCCGCAATGGAGTCTTCAATGACGACCGGCACCTCGCAACCCTGCATCTCCTCACGCAACGACCACCCGATGTCGGCTGGCTGGTGCAACCAGATACAGTCGGCACCCTGCATGGA
>JBATFE010000270.1:0-2405 GCA_049664445.1 Gammaproteobacteria bacterium | reverse complement strand
TCGCTGTCGGTGTTGCCAGCGACAGCGCGCACGGGCAGGTCACCACCAGTACCGATACCAGGATCGGTAACCAGCTGTCGGGTGCCTGTTGCCACCAGTAGACGCCGACGGCGGCAGCAATCACCAGTACTGTGCCGACAAACCAGCTGGCGACGCGGTCCGCAAGGCGGGTGATGGCAGGTTTCTCGTTTTGCGCCTGCTCCAGCAGTCGTACGATCTCTGCCAGCACGGTCTCCAGGCCGACCTGCTCAACACGCAGGTACAACGGGCTTTCAATGTTGATACTGCCGCCGATGAGACGTGCGCCCTGCTGCTTGCCGATCGGTGTGCTTTCGCCAGTCAGCAGGGCTTCGGAGACGCTGGATTCGCCAGCCGTGACGCTGCCGTCAGCCGGTACGGTTTCACCCGGCCTCACCAGCACACTGTCACCGGGCTGCAGTTCGGTGAGCGGGATGACGTCCTGCTGTTCGCCGTGTTCGGTCACGACGATACGTGTTGCCATGGCGGGCAGGGCACGGCTGAGCTGTTCCAGGGTTTCCGCCCCGCGTTTGCGTGCCATGAGTTCAAAATAGCGGCTTGCCAGCAGGAAGAAAATAAACATCACCACCGAGTCGTAGTAGACCTCGCCCTGGCCGGTCCAGCTGGCATGCAGGCTGCCCGCGAAGGCGACCAGGATGCCGAGTGAGACCGGTACATCCATGCCAACGCTGCGGTTGCGCAGGTCGCGCCAGGCACCGTGAAAAAACGGTGCGCCGGAATACAGCAGTACCGGTGTGGTCAGCAGCAGGCCGATCCAGCGAAAAAAGGTTTTGAAACCGGCTTCCATGCCCGACCAGCCGCCGGCATACAAAGCGACCGACAACACCATTACCTGCATGCCCAGCACGCCGGCAATGCCAAGACGTCGTAACTGGTTGCGGCGCTCACGTTCAAAGGCCAGTTGCTGCTGTTGCGGGTCGTAGGGATGAGCGCTATAGCCGATATGGTGAATCGCCTGCAGGATGTCGCTGAGCTTTATCTGCGTGTCATCCCAGCGCACGCGTGCGCGGTGGGTTGAATAGTTGACCTGTACATCCAGCACCCCCGGCAGTTGTGCCACGTGCCGCTCATTCAGCCACACACAGGCGGCACAGGTGATGCCTTCCAGTATCAGCGAGGCTTCCCGCTGGTGCCCGGCAGTGGTGCGCACAAAGGTTTTCTGGATTTCAGGGTGGTCGTAGACACGGGTCTGGCGGATGAAGTCCGGCAGCAGTTCCTCGCCCCTGGGTGAGGGCGCGGTGCGATGCCGGTAGAAATCGGCATTGCCGGAATCGACGATAGCCTGTGCAACGGCCTGGCAGCCATAACAGCACATCGGTTCGTCACGACCATTGATGGTTACGCTCAGTGCCAGTCCGCGCGGGATGGGCAGGCCACAGTGAAAACAGTCTGCTGTCGCGGCCGTTGCGCCTGTCTGGGTAGTTAGTGGTTCAGGGGAAGACACGTTCAATCAGGGCAGGTGTTCTGGCTGGTGGCCGGGGACTGGCCTTTGCTGGAGTGTGCATAGCATAGCGCATCGTTGCGTGTTTCATTCCGGCATGCATTAGTAATTTAGGATTATTTGATACAGATCAATTACTGGCGTCAGACAGAACAAGATAATTCCCGGGTTCATGGATTTTTCGCAGCAGCGATCGGCTGCAATCAATTATTGGTGATTAACATATCTACAGGGAGAAGATCTGATGAAATCAGCACTCATTAAAAGAATCGGTATTGCCTTACTGGCGGGTAGTACGCTGTTGACGGTATCCACGGCCAGCGCCTATCAGGCAGGTGACTGGATCGTCCGGGCAGGTGCGGCCGGTGTCTATCCGACCGGTGAGGGAAAAGTCAAGGAAATTCCCGGTTCCAAGGTCGAGGCAGACAGTGCCTGGAGCCTCGGCCTCAATGGCACCTATATGGCGACAAGCAATATCGGCATCGAACTGCTGGCTGCCTGGCCGTTCAAGCATGATATCGACTGTAAGGGCAGCATCTCTTCCCTGGGAACCTGCGCCAGCACCAAGCATCTGCCACCGACACTCACCGTGCAGTATCACTTTGATACCGGCAGCAAATTTCACCCCTATGTCGGCGCGGGCGTGAACTACACGTATTTCTTTGATGAAAAAACAAAAGGTGGCCTCAAGGGCCTCGACATCGATCTTGACAGTTCCTGGGGTCTGGCCGGTGAGATTGGTCTCGACTACGAACTGGCAAATAACTGGATGATCGGTGGACAGATCTACTACATGGATATTGATACCAAGGCCAAGCTTGAAGGGTTCAGTTAATTCGATGTGGACATCGACCCGTGGGTTTACCTGATTACCGTCGGCAAGAAGTTCTGATCGCATATTTAGAACACGAGCCATGAGCTAGGG
>JBATFE010000269.1:0-6699 GCA_049664445.1 Gammaproteobacteria bacterium | reverse complement strand
ATGGAACTGATGACCGCGGTGAACTATGCGCTGCCGATTACCGTGGTGATGTTCAACAATTCCACCATGGGGCTGATCCGCAAGAACCAGTACCAGAGTTACCAACAACGCTATATCGACTGCGACTTTGTGAATCCCGACTACGCCCTGCTGGCGAAATCATTTGGCATCGAATACCAGCGCATCGAGACGGAAGCCGACCTGGAGCGGCTGTTTCAGGACACGGATTTTATCGAGGGCATTAATCTCGTCGAAATCATGCTCGACAAGGATGCCTTTCCGAGCTACAACTCGCTGCGCAACTAGTGCCTGCCGATAAATATCAATTTATTTCTCGCCAAGGTGCAAAGACGCCAGGGAAAAAGTTTAGTGTGCACCTGGTGGCAATCAAGTATTACTTTGCGAACTTTGCGACTCGGCGAGAGCTTTTCTTTATGGACGGACACTAGCTAGCAGACTTTTCCCCATGAGTGCATTCTCCTGCCCGGCACTGGTGCGTTGCCTTGAGCTTCACCCGGATGCAGATGCTGCCGCCCTGATTCGCGCGCGGCTGGCGCAGGTCGATGCGCTTGCCGACCTGCTGCCACTCTATGACCGGCTCATTCCCGTGATTGAAACGGCGTTGTGGGAATCCGCACTTGCCCCGGACCTGCTGCAACAGTACCACGCGCTGTTTGCCGAAATGGAAGTCCATATTGCGGCGGCAGGGGATGACCCGCGTCACACCCTGGTCGTGGTGGTACCGGTGGCGGATCGACCACAGCAACTGCGCAGCTGCCTGATGAGCCTGGCAGGGGCTGCACGCACGTTTCGTTATGGCGCCGGCGGTGCGCACTGTCCGGGCAAAATCATGGCAGTGATTGCCGATGATTCGCGTGCCGCCGCAAGTATCGCCGAAAACCGGTCGATTGCTGCCGAGATCACAAGGTCAGGTATCGAGACATACTATTTTGGCCAGCAGGAACAACTTGCCGAACTCGACGGCCTCGCTGACAATGACCGCCAGTCGTTGCGGAACATCATCGGCAGTGCCGCACCTGCTGCCTTCTCTCACAAGGGCGCATCGATCATGCGCAACATCACCTGCCTGATGTTGAACCGGATGGCGCAGCAGGATGAACGCCTGCTGTTCCTGTTTGTCGATAGCGACCAGGCATTCCATGCGGACACCGGGGCGGACGGCGAGCGCTTTACCACCAATTATTTTTATCACATCGATCGTATCTTCAGGGAGTCACCGGCCGAGGTGCTGACTGGCAAGGTGGTGGGCGACCCGCCGGTTTCACCGGCCGTGATGGCAGGCACCCTGCTGGACGATGTACTGGCCTTGTTGACGGAAATGGCCGGTCTCGCGGGGAACGCGCCGTGCACCTTTCACGGCGGTGTGGACAACCACGATGCTGCGGCCTATCACGACATGGCAACACTGTTTGGATTTGAGCCTTCAAGTGCGGCCTGCCGTTACAGCTGTACGTTGCAGGGGGCGCATGACCATGCGGCGTGCCTGTCCGGGCTTGCACAGAAACTCAACCGTTTCTTCGATGGTGAACATCCGACGCGGGTGACACCCTATCAGCATGTTGACGTGCAGGCGAGCGTGACGCCGGCACGCACCGTGTATACCGGCAACTATGTGCTCTCGCCCGAGGCCCTGGGATATTTCATTCCGTTCGCGGGCCTGCAGTTGCGAATGGCGGGGCCGGTGCTCGGGCGCCTCGTACAGGCCAGCAGTGGTGCTGCCTTTGTCTCGGCCAACCTGCCGCTGCTGCACCGGCGTACCGTTGCAGAGACGGGTGGTTCGGAATTTCGCCCGGGTGTTGATCGCAGTGCCACACTGGTTGATCTGTCCGGCGAGTTTGAACGGCAGTTCTACGGTGACGTGATGTTGTTTACGGTGGTCGAGCTGGTCGCACAGGGCTACCCGGATCAGCTGCCGGCGCGCGCTGCAATCGAGGCGCAGGTGCTGCTGACGGAAACCGGCATGCGTGCGCGTTATGCGGAGGTCAGAGCACGCGTGTTGACGCGCCTGGACGCGCTTCAGGACCTTCTCTCCGAGCCGCGACACTGGTGGCATGACGATACACAAACACGTGCCTTGTTCGACCGGTTTTGCGGCTCCCTGCACGCCAATTTTGGTGATGATGCACGCGCCTGGCAGATGATCGATGACGCGGCCCACCGGGATGCGCGACGCATGGCCATTGTCGATGCGCTGGCAAACTACCGCCTTGACCGGGAGTCCTGGGAGCGGGTGCTGCAGGGACGTGCAGGGTGATCGGGCGCCTGAAGAACCTCGTTCACCGCCAGGCCAGGCCATTGCGTTATCGCTTGTTGCAGCCACTACTGGCGCACGAGGCATTCACTGCCGAGCAGTTGCGGCAGTACCAGCAGCAGCAGTTCAACGCCATGGTGCGTTTTGCGATCGGGCATACGGACTTTTACCGGGACCACTACCAGGGCATTACCGGGCCGGATTTCGATTCCGGCGAGCTGCCGGTGCTTACCCGGCAGACGGTGGTTGAGCAGCGTGATGCCATGCTGGCCGGGGGGCTTGATCAGGCCGGTCTGAAGCTGGGTTACACCGGCGGTTCGACCGGCACGCCGCTGGCATTTTATTACACCGATGAAAAGACCGAGCAGATGCGCGCCGGCATGATGCGCAGTTACCGCTGGGCGGGCTGGCGGCCGGGCGACAAGGTACTGAACTTCTGGGGCGCGCAACAGGATATTCGCAAGCCGCGCACGCCGGGTGTGCGGCTGCGGCGCTATGCGGCGGCCGAGCAGACAATCGGACCGTACGAATTCAGTGAGGCCGAGCTGTTGAAATGGGCGCGGTATGTTCAGTCCTGGAAGCCGACGCTGCTGCAAGGGTACGCCTCGATCCTGGCGGAGCTGGGGCAGTTTGTGCAACGCAGGCAGATGCGCATGCCGTCATCCATCAAGGGGGTATTCTCCACGGCCGAGGTGTTGTATGACTGGCAGCGTGCGGCCATCGGGTCGGCATTCTCATGCACGGTTTTCAACCAGTACGGCAGCCGCGAGGTACCGAATATCGGCCTGCAATGTGCGCACGGCAATTTCCATGTCTTCAGCGACCTGGTGAAACTTGAATCGATCCCGGTTGCCGGCGAGCAGCGGCTGCTGGTGACCTCGCTGACCAATCGCATTATGCCGATGATCCGTTACGAGCTCGGTGACCTGGGTCGCCTGCAGGAGGGACACTGCAGCTGTGGTTCGCCATTCCCGTTGCTGGCGCTCGATGTCTGCCGCAAGAACGACCTCATTGTCACGCCGGCGGGCCGCACGATCTACCCGGCGTATTTCGTGCGCCTGCTGGATGGCTATAGCGGCATCCAGCAGTTCCAGTTCGAACAGACCGGCCCCGGCCGCATTGTGCTGCGGCTCTGTGCCAGCCGGCAGGTGGCGGAACTTGTCGGGCCGGCATTGAGGTCACGGCTGCAGACCGATCTCGGCACTGACATGGCTTTCGAGGTTGAACGGGTCAGTGCCATTGCGCGCTCACACTCGGGCAAGCACCGTTCCGTGATCGGGATGGCTGCAGACCTGGCCGGACCTGAATGACAGGCTTGTGCAAATTAATCAGGGTGTCCTCAAGAATTCCCTGTTAAATGCATTATAATTTGCGTGAATGTGACCGCATGAGGTCACCATTGTCATTAATCGAAACAAGAGTAATTTACATGACCCAACAGCAATCGACCTTTGAAAAGGCGCTGGCGCTGATTGATGCCGCCAACAGTGAAGACCCGAACCAGGTGACTGCAGACGGCAAGACCTGGCCGAAAGAGCTGCTTTATTCCCTGCGTATGTCCGACATGCTGCAACGTTTTACACCCGACGCCGACGATGCGATGAAACTTGCGATTCGCGCGCAGCATGTACAGCGCTGGAAGTCGCCGCGAGACGCCTACCCGATGGACCGTATCGGTTACCTGCAATGGCGCAAGGATCTCTACAAGATCCAGGCGCAAACCGCGGCCGATCTGCTGGAGAAGGCAGGCTGTGATGATGAGATTATCGGACGGGTAAAGGAGGCGGTGGCAAAGAAGGGGATCAAGGAAAATCCGGATACGCAGTTGCTGGAAGACGTCACCGACCTGGTCTTCATGGAACACTACCTGCTGGAATTTGCCGGCAAGCATCCGGAATACGACGAGGAAAAGTGGCTGGATATTATTCGCAAGACCTGGAAGAAAATGTCCGACCGGGCGCAACAGTTCGCGCTATCCGGCAGTATCAAGCTCCCTGAATCGTTGCTCCCCCTGATCCGGAAAGCGGTCGCCGGCGGCTGACGCGATGATGTCATAGCCTGCGCGGCCATCATTACAGCATGAGTGCCAACCTGTCGCCCTTCGGTTATGTCGTTAGCCACCCCGCGCGATTCCTGCTCGATGTCATCAAGGGGTTCGTGGACAATCAGGGTTTGCTGCTCGCGGGTGCGGTCGCCTACTACACCTTGCTGTCGATTATTCCGGTGTTTGCGCTGGTCCTGATCATGCTCTCCCGGCTGGTTGAGCAGAAACTGCTGCTCGATACGGCGTCGACCTTTCTGGCGATGGCCGCCCCGATTCGTTCCGAGGTCCTGGCGTCCCATCTGGAAGCGTTCCTGTCACACTGGAAGGTAATCGGTGTCATGGGCGTCGTGTTATTGCTGTTCTTCAGTTCGCTGGCCTTCACGGTGCTGGAGAATGCCATGTCGATGATCTTTTTTCATCGCCGCCTGAAACACAGTCGTCACTATCTGGTCTCGGCGATCCTGCCGTATGTTTACATTCTGCTGCTGGTTGCGGGTTTTCTCGTCGTCAGCCTGATGGCCGGCTGGCTGAATCAGCACAGCACTGACACGCCGACGCTGATTGGTATAGATATCAACATGAGCAGCGCCACGGCGACCATTCTTTATCTGCTCGGGGTGCTCGGTGAGGTGTTGCTGCTGACTTCGGTTTATCTGGTCATGCCGCTCGGGCGGCTGGCCTGGTCTCACGCCCTGGTCGGCGGCATCGTGGCAACCCTGTTGTGGGAGATTACGCGCCATGTGCTGGTCTGGTATTTCACCACACTGTCCTTTGTCAGCATCATTTACGGGTCACTCGCCACAACCATCATCATCCTGCTCAGCTTTGAATTCGCGGCCATCATACTGCTGCTTGGCGCCCAGGTAATCGCAGAATACGAACGTATCGACCACGGCGGTGTGACGCCCAGGGAACCGGAAGGTTGAAGCGGTTCGTATGCTTGCCTGCGGCGTCTCCAGGATGGCCGGGTGGTGATAAAAGGCCATCGCGAACGACGCCATAACAGGACGTCACGACACAATAAAAAAGGCGACCCGAAGGTCGCCGTGTAAATGATGGTCGTGAGACCACCTTACGGAGAAGTTAAGCGGCTTTTCGTCCGGCCATGCCGATAGACTCTCTTTTGACAGCCTGCTTCAGAATCTGCGATATTGCTTCCTGTTGCGTGGTGAAAATCTTGCCCAGCACCACACCAGGGTGCCGAGAACGGTAGCTATGCCAACTGATGCGCCGACAAGTGCGAGGGAAGCTATTAATTCATTCATCCGACGAGTATACACACAATCGCATGGTTTATGTAAACCTGCTCATTGCAAGAAATCTTGCTTGCAGCAGCGTCGTCGCCTGCAGGGTTGCAGGTGAGGTGCGTGAACAGGACGCGGAGGCTTCTCGTCGCGTCTCGCGCCGGGGACGGCATCCTCTTTGTCCATCTGTACCTCAGGACAATATGCAGGCCGGGCGTCATGCCATATCCTTGTGGCAATGGATATTTTTATAGAGCGTGTAATGAACACGACTGCAGCGGTTATTAACAGAGAGCGTGCAATGAAAGCGCTTGCAGACGCTAGCGTTATAATCGAGCGAGTAGAGCGCGTGCTCAACACGATTGCATCAGTTGTTTTTAGAGAGCGTGTAATGAAGGCGATTACAGTAAGCCTTGCGTTGCTGGCTATCGGAATCGCTTTACCATCCATTTTTTGAGTTCTGTCCCGGCACACCCGGGGCAGACAGCTGTCTGCGATTCGTACGACCTGCAGAGCTTGTACCCCGGAATTCCGGAATCAGCCACTACCTGCCATTTCGATATTGACAGCAAACGCCAGCTTCATACTGAAGCCAGTCGCCTGCAGAATGCAGCTTGTCAGGCGTACAGGTATTCCATCTACTGAACATTCCTGCAGGGACCTGACTCATTCATGGCACCACGAGATCTTGTGGTCGTGTTCCAGTATCATGCGGTATCCGGACGTAGCGTCCGCTGACTGAATCGACACCCGGAGTGATTATCCAGCCATGCAGAATGACCTGAGCAATGCATTTATCCCGCATCCGAAACTGACCGAATTGCCACCCCTGGCGATGGACAAGAAGGCTATCGATGAGGATTTCCTTCGCTACTACAACCGCACTCTGGGCAGGGACAAGCAGCACTGTACGAGTCACTACCTGTATGAAGCGCTCGCCTACACCGTGCGCGACAGGCTCATGGAACGCTGGAAAGAAACCCGTTTTGCCTATGAAGAAAAGGATGCGAGGCGCACCTGCTACCTGTCGCTGGAGTTCCTGATGGGCAGGGCTCTCAGCAATGCCATGCTCAACCTTGGCATCACCGATGCGGTGACCCGTGTCCTCTACGACTACGGGATTGAACTGGAAGAGGTCG
>JBATFE010000268.1:0-1594 GCA_049664445.1 Gammaproteobacteria bacterium | reverse complement strand
GCTGACCCTTCACAAAAGGCGGGACTATTCGCACTCACCCCTCATGAAGCCATATTGTGGAAAGTTCATATGTGCCAGTATGGACAAATACAGTCGATAGCTGCGATTTTGGATGTCCGGGTTCAGTGGTGAGTTCAAGTGATCGACGCAACACTTTATCTTTAACAGAGGGAAAGATGGAGTGTTGAAAATGAAATACAGGACTCGGATATATTATACAGCTGAGCAAAAAGCTGAGATGTGGGATCGCTGGCAACGTGGCGAAACCATAAACTCTATTGCACGTGCCTTTGATCGGGGTCACTCATCGATTGCCGGACAGTTTGAGCGCATGGGCGGTATTCGTCCTCCTCCTCGGCGGAGATCCCGGTTGGCGTTGACGCTTTCAGAACGTGAAGAGATTTCACGAGGGATTGCCGTCGGTCTTTCCCTGCGCGCAATTGCCAGTCAATTAGAGCGCTCTGCCTCAACGATTAGCCGAGAGATCAGTCGTAATGGTGGCATCAAGCATTATCGAGCCAGTCAGGCGGATAAAGCAGCCTGGGACAGAGCGCATCGTCCGAAACCCTGTAAACTGGCAGGCAACCCGATGCTGCAACGCATTGTGGCCAGAAAACTCCGGTCACACTGGTCACCCGAACAAATTGCCGGCTGGCTGAAAAGGACATACCTGGGGAACGAGAGCCATCAGGTGTCACACGAAACGATCTATCGCAGTCTGTATATCCAGGCACGGGGTGTACTGAAAAAGGAGTTACTTCAGTACCTTCGAACCAGGCGCACCATGCGTCGTCCCAAGCATGCCAGCCAGAAGGGTGAAGGGCATGGACAAATTACCAATGCGGTGTCTATACGGGAGCGGCCAGCCTCCGTGGAAGATCGTGCCGTACCGGGCCACTGGGAAGGCGATCTCATCGAAGGCACAAACCAAAGCTACATCGCCACATTAGTGGAACGGCATTCACGCTATGCAATGTTGGTAAAGGTTGCGGGTAAAGATACGGACACTGTCGTGTCGGCACTGATCAAGCAGTCAAAGAAATTACCTGGCGAGTTGTACAAGTCATTGACTTGGGACCGAGGCAAAGAACTGGCGGATCACCAGCGTTTTACGCTGGCAACCGATATAAAGGTCTATTTCTGCGATCCCAGCAGTCCGTGGCAACGCGGTTCCAACGAAAATACCAATCGCTTGCTCAGACAGTATTTTCCAAAAGGGACTGATCTGTCGGTACACTCCCAGGCTAAACTTAGCGCAGTGGCTCGTCAGCTAAATGAACGACCTCGAAAAACACTGGGATATGAAACACCCGCAGAACGATTTAATGCATGTGTTGCGTCGATCGGTTGAGCCGACAGTACAGAGTTGCCGTTCCCTAAATGTGGAAACTCAGCGAGCGCTGAACTGTTGAAGGAGTACTACCGGCCAACTCCTGACCTACACGGACGACCAGCGAACGGCAACTATGCAAGCATAACAGGACGTTCCCGTCCTGCAATCTGAACTCACACTTTCGGCCAACTCCTGTCCTCTACTGGCAAACATCGAACGGCAAGCACATAGTGTAAACGGACATACAGGTATAGCTTGTGA
>JBATFE010000267.1:0-4608 GCA_049664445.1 Gammaproteobacteria bacterium | reverse complement strand
CGTATATAACGTTGTATTCCCGTCCTGTAGTTTGGTCATGGGTCGGAGCTGAGCGCAGCCCATTGGCATGCCTTCGGGATGCTCGACGTAGTATCAAACCTACACGTCAGAATGGAATTCTGTGCTTTTCAGGTAATTAAGAAGGCAGGCTTCAGTGTCAAACATTTTCGCCGCTCGCGATGGTGTTTTTTTGTGTATGAAAAAACCACGACAACACTTGACGGGATTTAGCATGGAACGACTGTGAAATCCCGTGTCTTATGGCGCCTCTGAAGTGACTACAAGGTTTGCAACGGAGGCACGACGTGAACACAGAGGATTCAACGAAAGACGGGAGGTACTACACCGATACCGAGATCGCCGGGCTGCTGGGAATTACACTCGGGCGATTGCGTAACAAGCTCTGCGCCGGCAGTCCGCTGCCGCCACGTATTCAGCCACCCGGTTGTCGCAACCGGTTATGGCCTTGCCAGGCGGTACATGAGTGGCTGGAACAGTTCACTGTTACTGAAGCTGATTCTGCTGCGCACGATTCACCACCCCGTCGACGCGGACGCCCGACCAAGCAGGAGGCGCGGGCGAGGCGGTGAGTATCGCGGCAATGAACTGGGCTTGGGAACAGAAGCTCAAGCCCACTCCAAAACTGATCCTGATGGCACTGGCCGATGCCGCCAATGACTTCGGTGTGTGCTGGCCCAGTGTGTCGACGGTGGCGACAAAATGTTGTGTTTCCATTCGAACCGTTCGTCGAGTCATGCAACTGCTGGTTGACCGCAAACTGTTGCTCTCCGAGCCACGTTATCGCAAGGACGGTTCCTGTTCCTCAAACCGGTACCGGTTGCAACTGGAAGGGGGTGACAGATTGTCACCGGCCCCTGAACCCTGTGACACCACCCCAGGTCAGCCGTGCGAGGGTCCCCCTGACACAGGTGGCATACCAGGAACCACCATAGGAACCCAAAAAGAATCACTACAACCACAGGGAGATGTGACCAGGGCGGACAATTCAACGCCTGAGAAATGTGGTGGTGGAGAATTATATGATGTTGAATATCCCAAGGCTCTGTCGGTGGCCGAGCGGGAAGAGGCCAGGAAGAAGCTCTCCGATATCCCCGCCGGCCTGTCGCAGCAACTCCTCGATGAACTGGCCGCCAGTATCGGTGCCAACGTTATTCAGACAACACCATTGGCCTATCTGCGGGGCCTGATCAAGCGTGCCCGTGCCGGCACGTTCACGCCGGAAGGTGCCTTGCAGGTTGCAGATCATCGCAAGCGCATGGCAGAGGTCAATGCAGTAATCAGACGTAATGAAGACAGGGGCAGTGACTATCCGCCTGTCGCAGTCGATAGTGAGAATCCGTTGGTCAAGAAGCTGCTCGATATCCAGAACAAATTGCGCGAGAAGAATCGCAAGCTGGACTAACTATGAACTTATATTCAATAGGTTACATTAAAAACTTAAAATCAGAGGGTGCTCACCAGGGTAGCACATAGTCAGGGTGAAGTTCAGCGCCTTACTTATTGATTATATGACAATAATGTAATACACATGGAAAACTCTGGGGGATTGTTCGCTGACAGTGTCAGCACTTTGCGGGACAGCGCGATAATGTTCTTGATTTCGGAGTGGCCAGTCGGTGCCGGGTCCGAATTATTACAACTGTCCCCACGTGGGACACATGATTTACTTTAAGAACAGGGTGTAACTGATTGAATGGCGATACCGGCGAACTGAGTTCGAATTACGATATCTGTTCACCAGGTGAACACACTGTTAGCTTAAGAATGTGATGTAACTTATTGAATCTCTGTATCAGCGCTCTATGCATAGTCAGCGTGCGAGCGCCGCGTTTGAATTAGACAGGTGATTCCACTGGAATCACCTTTGTCCAGCGCAGGGCAGCATAGGCGTATCGCCGATTTCCCCGGGAAACCGACTATTAACTTCAAAGTGGTGAGGTAACCATTCGAAAGTTAACAGCAGCGATGCGTATTCGCCACATGAACACCGAGTTCGAATTTCGACAAGTGATTACACTGTAATCAGCCCGGTCCACCCGAAGGCTGTCCGAACCTTTCGATTGCAGCCGGTGTGACAGGTGACCGCCTGGCGTACCGGTTGCCATGCACGAGCGGCCGTGTCACTACACCGCGAAGCGCGGTAGTGACGCGGCCGTATTCGGGACCTAAGTGCGAAGCGTGCAAGCATTTTTCCTAGGCATGTCCGAATGCTGCGTGGATTACGACGTAAACCACGCAGGCCAGTGAGGGGATATATTAGTGACTGGCCCGAAGGCCATGCCTATGCTGGCCGCACGTTTTGGTTTTATCCGCGGCCACTGCGGCAAAGTGGCAAACAAGGCACCGTCGGGTCGTGAAACCGGTGCATCGGCGCAAGCCGCGATCCATCTTCGATAGTCGGGCAGTACCGCAGGGGCTGTCCATTCTCAACATCAGGCAGTGCTTCAAGGCCTGTCCATTCTCGCAGGCATCCGCCTGTCTTAAAGCACGAGCCTCGTGCCCGACGATTGCCTTTGGCTGTTGTCGGGCCGTGCTCATCTTTCATCAACCGCGGGCATGTCCCGCTTACTTCAAAGGAGGTGTTAACCACACTCAAAGAACGCCCGTGCTCGGGCATGTTGGATTGCGTTGGGTTGTCCCCGTACCGGGAATACCCGCGTTGCCACTGACCAGGCATTGTCAGGTCGTTTTGGGGGTTGTGCCCCATGACTGTTTCGCGCAAGCGAACTTGCCAGCTTCGGCTGTCAGGTGGTCAGAAACACTAAGCAGATAAGGAGAACACGATGAGAGACCTGAACTACCAACTTAAACAACTCTGCCAGCAGTGCCGGGAAGGTGCCTATAACACCCAGGCCAACCGGGAACACATATTGACCCTGGTGGCCAACGAACTTCACGCGCTCGGCTATCGCAGCATGACGGCAAGATCCCTCAAGCCAAAACACATCGAGGCTCTGGTCAAGGAGTGGTTCGCCAGGGAGCTTGCCATTGGCACCATCAAGAATCGCATGGCCGCCATCCGTTGGTGGGCCAGGAAGGTCAACAAGCAGAATGTGGTGGCCCGGTCCAACGAGCACTACGGCATTCCGGATCGGCGTTTCGTAACCAACGAATCGAAGTCCAAGACCGTGACACAGTCACAGCTGGACAAGGTACGCGACGGGCATGTCCGTGTGAGTCTGGAATTACAGCAGGTTTTCGGTCTGCGCCGTGAAGAGGCCATGAAGTTCCAGCCGAACTTTGCCGACCGGGGCGACCACCTGGTCCTCAAGGCGAGCTGGACCAAGGGCGGCCGGGAACGAACCATCCCGGTCCGGACTGAAGAACAGCGGGATGTGCTCAACCGCGCCCGCCGCCTGGCCGGTCTTGGTTCGCTGATCCCGAGTAACCGCAATTACCGGCAGCAAATGCGCGTCTACGAGGGTAACACCCTGCGCGCCGGGCTTTCGCAGATGCACGGGCTGCGGCATGCCTATGCCCAGAATCGTTACGAGGAACTGACTGGCTGGAAGGCCCCGGCTGCCGGCGGATTGGAAACCAAGGTCTTGACCAATGAGCAGCGCGAACTGGATCGTGAGGCCCGGCTCATCATCAGCCGGGAACTGGGGCATGAGCGGGAGCAGGTCACGGCGGCGTATTTAGGAAAGTAGATGGTTATGTAAAGCAGCTTAGTAAAGGCCGGTAACATCAAACAGTTATCTCTCAAATACTTTACATAATATTTCCGGCATGCCCCCATGCACTGCGACACTACCAAAGCAATGCACCTGGCCCAAGGCGGCGTCTCTTTGGATATCGTTCGTGATTATTTAGGCCATGTGGATATCAACACCACAGAGATTTTTGCGAGAGCGAACCTTGAGATGAAGCGAGCCGCTATCGAAAAAGTCAGTCCAGCACCCATATAAACATTCCTTCGTGGAAGGAAAATAAATCGTGAGCCACCACATACTGTCAAGATATTATGCAAAGCATTTTGTGAATAAGTATCGGATTATATTGGCCATCATGATGCCTGCTTTACATAACAACTTACTTTCCTAGATAAACATTATGAAAAGCTTTCCATAATGTTTATCTAGGACGATGATTCAGAACGCTCGTTCAGAAAGGAATCACGAGATATTGGTCAGCATCTGATCGAAGAATTTACGTGTGGCAACCTTGCCATAGTTTCGAGCTGCCAGCCTGAGCTTGTTGGCATCCAACTCTTTCGCTATTTTGCCTGCGCGGGCACGCAGCATCTCCGTATTCTCTGCAAGTGTGGGCAGATTATTCAGAAGGTCTATCAGCAGAAATTCCTCGGTGATTTTCCGGGGGAATCGGGGTTTCCTGCGGAAATCAAAGGTGAGGCCTCCCAGCGTGAAATGGCCATGGCGCTTGTGGTTGTACACAACACGGGTGTTATAGAGCTGTGTCGTGCCTAGGCCCAGGGTGTTGTAGGCATTCGGAGAGGTAAGCAGGAAGTCATCCTCCTTCAGGAAACGCCGCACCAGTTCCCGCTCGTCTGCCGGCACCTGACCAAAAGCCGAGTGTTTGGGATAGTAATACAGGCCATTCTGCAGTTTCTGCAAAACACCTTGGTCG
>JBATFE010000266.1:0-5164 GCA_049664445.1 Gammaproteobacteria bacterium | reverse complement strand
CAGGGCGCGGCGAGCTTTCCAGCGCCTTTCTTACCGTTATTGGTGTAGCCCCGTGAGCAGGAAAGTGTTGGCAGCGTCCATAGGAGAGGCAATACCAATAGAGGATAATTCAGATGGCAACAAAACTTGAACTTGAAGAGTATCTGTACCGGCGTGCGATTGATATTATCGAATCGACTGATACCGATGAAGACAAGGATAAATTGTTATTCCAGGAGGTCTGGCTACCGTTGGCGGAACTCTACGAAGACAAAATCATACCCCCGAAGACCTGAGGGCAATTGATCGGCACAAATCCAGTGCCTTAGCCCGCAGCGCTGATTACCGCGGTTTGCCCGATAACGCACTCGTCGACGTGGCCTGCTGCACACTAGAGCGCGAGTCGGGTCAGTGCCAACCTGCTGCGTGAGGATGATGTTGCCAGGATTCAAGCGTTGCTTCACTTTCTATACCCGTTTTGTGGGTGTTCCCGGAAGCAGAGGGAAAGGCTAAACCGTGCGAGATTAATCAATGAGTCAGGGTTCATTGACCGGGGAATCTTTCCTGGTCCTGCATATCCTTATCCAGATCGCGCTCATTGTGAGGGTGCTGCTGCGTCCTCATCGGGACCCGGCTTCGCGGATCGCCTGGATCGTGGTCATCATAGCACTCCCGGTGCTGGGCATCCTGGCCTACCTGTTGCTGGGTCAAACAAACATTGGCCGCCGCCGCGTGGCGCGGATGAATGCAGTCATCTCGGGACTGCCGGATGTGGCCGACGTTGCCGGTGCGCAGGCGACATATTTGCAGGCCGATGTGCCGGAACGTTACGCGCACCTGTTTACTGTCGGGAAAACAGTCAACGGCTTTGACCCGGTTGGTGGCAACCGGGGACAGCTGATGCAGGATTCGAATGCAGCCATTGACGCCATGGTGGCCGATATCGATGCCGCCACAGAACATGTGCACCTGACGTTCTACATATGGCTGCCGGACAACAATGGTTGCAAGATAGTGGAGGCGTTGCTGCGCGCGGCTGCACGCGGCGTGACCTGCCGGGCCATGGCGGACGATCTCGGCTCACGCATCATGCTCAAATCGCAACACTGGCAGGCGCTGCAGGCAGCGGGGGTTCACCTGGCCAGCGCCTTGCCGATCGGTAATCCGCTGTTACGGCCCCTGAAGGGTCGTATCGACCTGCGCAATCACCGCAAGATTCTCGTCATCGATAACCGCATCACCTATTGCGGCAGCCAGAACTGTGCTGACCCGGAGTTTCGTATCAAGGCCAGCTATGCGCCGTGGGTGGACGTCATGATGCGCTTCGAGGGACCGATCGCGCGTCAGAACCAGTACCTGTTCGCCAGCGACTGGGAGTCCGAAACGGGTGAAACGATCAGCCCGCTGCTCAGGCAACCGATTCCTGCGGCTCAACCCGGACTGCCGGCACAGGTGGTCGGCACCGGGCCGACGGTGCGTTACTCCGCCATGCCCGAGATGTTCGAGACGCTGATGTATGCCGCCCGCCACGAACTGGTGATCACGACCCCGTACTACGTGCCCGATGAAGCCATGCAGGCCGGGCTGTGTGCGAGTGCCCGCCGCGGTGTCGACACCACCATCGTCTTTCCGGCAAGAAACGACTCATGGATCGTCGCGGCGGCAAGTCGCAGTTATTATGCCGATCTGCTCGCGGCCGGTGTCCACATCTTTGAATACGAGGGCGGGCTGTTGCATACCAAGTCCCTGACCCTGGACGGGGAGGTCACCCTGATCGGCTCGGCGAACATGGACCGGCGAAGTTTCGAACTCAATTACGAGAATAACATCCTGTTCTGCGACCGCTCGCTGACGGCCGATATGCGTCAACGCCAGCACAGTTACATCGTACGGTCCAGGCCGGTCAGCAGCGCAATGGTGGCAGGCTGGAGCCGGCGTCATCGTCTCTGGAATAACGCCATTGCCATGTTAGGTCCGGTACTGTGAATCACGCCTTTTTACAGGCACTCCAGCCCACCATGGTCTGGCGCAGGGCGCGGGCCTCGTTTCCTTCCACAGACCCCTTTACAAGCCAATGAAAATTCGACTGCTCAGCCTGGTCCGGGGTACGCTCCGGGCACTGTTTTACAGCACACTCGGTGCAACGCTGGTACTGGTGATCGTCTTCGTCATCTATATGAACGGCCGCGCGGACCTCCACGTCTGGCACCTCGCAAACCTCGACGAGGAGTTCACGGCGGACTCGGGGGTTGAGACCTTCACGGATTACCTGGCACTCGAGGAACGCCTGTTCAGGCAACTCGACGAGTTGGTCTATGCAAATATACAGCCCGATCAGCAGCGGGAGATCAACCGCTACAACCGCGGCAGCCTGTCTGACCCGGAGCGGTGGTCGCCGAACTGGAACCGCAGTTTCACGCTGAGCGCGGCATCACCGAAAGCGGCGGTACTGCTGTTGCATGGCATGTCCGACTCTCCCTACAGCCTGCGCCACCTGGGTGAGCGTCTGCATGCCGTGGGGGCGAACGTGCTCGGCTTGCGTATGCCCGGTCATGGTACGGCACCCTCGGGGCTGGTAGAAATTACCTGGCAGGACATGGCCGCAGCGGTACACATCGCTATGCGTCACCTGGCGCAACACAATGAAGGTCTGCCGATCCATGTCGTCGGCTACTCCACGGGTGCCGCCCTCGCGGTGAACTATGCACTTGCCACACTCGAGGATGAGACCTTGCCACCGATCGAGCGCATTGTCGTGCTGTCACCGGCCATCGGTGTAACGCGGGTGGCCGTTCTGGCCGTCTGGCAGGCGCGGCTCGGGCACCTGCTGGGACTCGAGAAGCTTGCCTGGAATGACATCCTGCCGGAGTACGACCCCTTCAAATACGGTTCCTTCGCGGTCAACGCGGGCAACGTCGTCTACCAGCTGACCAACGAAATCCAGCAACGTCTGACTGTACTGGGCAAGGAAGGCAAGTTACAGGGAGTCCCCCCCATCCTGGCCTTTTCCTCCGTCGTGGATGCGACCGTATCGACCCCGGCACTGGTCAGTAACCTGTTCCAGCAGCTGCCTGCCGCTGGACAAGAGTTGGTACTGTTCGACATCAACCGCATGGCGGAAATTGAGCCGCTCATGAAATGGGATCCGGCGGCGGTCATCCAGGCGCTGCAGGCTAACCCGGATCCTGCCTTTACCCTGAGCCTTGTAACGAACGAGAATCCGCAGAGCCGCAAGGTGATCGTGCGTAGCCAGCGTCCCGGGCAACAGGGGCCGGTCGATTCGGATATCGGTCTGTACTGGCCCGAGGATCTTTACTCACTGGCACATGTTGCGCTGCCATTCCCGCCACAAGATACGCTCTACGGGGGACAGCCTCAGGGCAAGAGTCCCGGAATCCAACTGGGTGATATTGCATTACGCGGCGAACGGGGTGTGCTGCAGATACCTGCAGCCGACATGTTGCGGCTGCGCTGGAATCCTTTCTATCCCTATGTCGAGAAGAGGGTACTCGAATTCCTCGGGCTGGAGGGGTCATAGGCCCGCTTCAGCAGGTCCGGGCGAACAACGTGCTTGCTTACCTGTCCTGGAAATAACTTCGCTATCTGCTGCGGCATCCGGTATAGTGCCCGCCAATCCGGTGCACTTCGGTCTGCACCCGAGTCCTCGCGGTAACCACTTCCGGCAAACCTCGAACACCAACAAGCGTATTGCGCCTAGACCGTCCCGTGACAACTATCGCCGGTAGGCCGATCCAGGAGCATTCCATACCATGTCATTTGATACCCTCGGCCTGTCGGCCGAACTTCTTCGTGCTGTCGCCGATCAGGGCTACAGCGAACCCACGCCGGTGCAGCGCCAGGCGATCCCCGTCATCCTCCAGGGGAAAGACCTGCTGGCCGGTGCACAGACCGGGACCGGCAAGACCGCCGGTTTTACCCTGCCGTTGCTGCAGCGCCTGAGTGAGGCAACACCCGCCAAGGGTCGACGTCCGGTGCGCGCGCTTATCCTGACCCCGACGCGTGAACTGGCTGCCCAGGTGGCCGAGAGCGTCGCGACCTACGGCAGACATCTGCCGCTGACCTCGACGGTGATCTTCGGCGGCGTCAAGATCAACCCGCAGATTGCGCGACTGCGCACGGGCGTGGATATCGTGGTGGCAACACCGGGGCGACTGCTGGATCACGTGTCACAAAAGACGCTGGATCTTTCCGCCGTCGATATCCTGGTGCTGGACGAGGCCGACCGCATGCTCGACATGGGGTTCATCCACGACATCCGCAAGATTCTCGCCTTGCTGCCGAAGCGCCGCCAGAACCTGTTGTTCTCCGCTACCTATTCCAATGAGATCAGGCGGCTGGCGGACAAGCTGCTGGACGCACCCGTGCTGATCGACGTGGCGCTGCGCAATATCCCTACCGAGCTGGTCTCGCAGGTGATCCACCCGGTGGACCGGGAGCGCAAGCGCCAGCTGCTTTCCTTCATGGTGGGTTCGCAGAACTGGCGCCAGGTGCTGGTATTTACCCGCACCAAGCACGGCGCCAACCGTCTCTCGCAGCAGCTGGAAAAGGATGGTATCAGCAGCGCGGCAATCCACGGCAACAAGAGCCAGGGCGCCCGCACCCGTGCACTGGCCGACTTCAAGCGGGGTGAGGTGCGGGTACTGGTGGCGACCGATATCGCGGCGCGTGGGCTCGATATCGATCAGTTACCGCACGTGGTGAACTTTGAACTGCCGAACGTGGCGGAGGACTATGTGCATCGCATCGGCCGCACCGGCCGTGCCGGTAACGAGGGACAGGCGGTGTCACTGGTATGTGTAGATGAACACAAACTGCTCGGTGATATCGAGCGTTTGCTGAAACGTGACATTTCCAGGATCGTCATTCCCGGTTACGAACCGGACCCGTCCATCCGTGCCGAGCCGATCAAGCAACGCAGTAATGGGCGCCCGGGTGGCCAGACGAAGTCACGTAACAGCCGCCCGGGACAGGCGCAGGCGGGTAACCGGCGTCCGCCTCAGGCGAACGGGAATGCTGGCAACCGGCGTCCGGTGCGGGCTTCGCGGCACGCCTAGCGGCGCTTGCGTCCGCGTGCGGCCTTCGGGTCATCAAAGCGTACACGCAGGGACCGGTCACTGTCGGCGACCATGTTGCCGTCCAGTGCCGTCTGCGCGGCACGGGCCTC
>JBATFE010000265.1:0-5281 GCA_049664445.1 Gammaproteobacteria bacterium | reverse complement strand
AAAGGCCAGGATCAGGTCTTCCTTGAGATGTGATGGTCTGCGAATGCTCATATGTCACCATTCTATTGGTATTTCCGAGGCCGGGGATGATTCGCGAGAACCGCCCCCGGTTGGCATTATTGGTAAGTGTTACTTACTGTGCCGTAGTAGCAGGTGCTACCGGTGCAACAGTTGCGACTGGTGCATAACCATAAGGCGCGTAGCCATAAGCATAAGGCGCGTAGCCATAGCCGTAAGGGCCGTATCCATAATGACGGCCGTAGTAATCGCCATAGCCACGACCACGTCCGTAGCCGCCGCCACCAAAGTGCATGCTGAAGCCGAAATCGGCATCACCGAAGAAATCGCCAAAGCCGTCGCCCCAGCCATCACCCCAGCCATCGTTGTAACCTCGATAAGGACCCCAACCACCCCAAGCAGAAACGGCGGTTGAAGCGACTACCAAAGTAAGAGCGGTCATTACTGTAGTAAACTTTTTCATCGTGTTTCTCCAGAGTTAATGTAACAAGGCTATTCCCGGAAACAGGTTCTAGTTGTTACGGTCATATTATATAAGAATATTCTTATATGAGAAATCTCTCTATTGGGGAGGTAGAATCACACTCTGCGCGAGCCAACAACACTCTGCTCGTGATATCGATCCCAAGCTTGGACTTGAATGCTTCGAGAGCCAGCACCTTCCGTCGGGCACTCAGTATGAAGGAATCGAGAAACTTGCCGAGGATGTGCTGACGATAAGGATCATGAACGGAGTGGATGTGGTGACGCTGGATTGTGTGCTGAACCCGGATGGGACGTTGCGGAGCACCGGGAAATAATCATCGTTTGAGGTTTTCATGCAAATGTTTGCAGAAATCAAACGTTTTGTTCAGGAAACACTCGGCTGTTCCTGTCCAGAAGAAGTGTTTAATAAAATCGACTACCAAAAAGAAATCGATGGCTTTCCGGGGAGAAAAGTCAATGTTGGTGACCGCTTGTTAATCTACATTATTACCATTGATAGAAAATCCAACATTCAAGGAAACATTAACTCGGCGTTGGAGCGGGGTGTCGTGGAACGTGATAAAGAAGGGTTTAATCGATTCCGGTTGGTGCTTGTGGCTTCCCGCCCGGATGAGCTACGCAGCTCGGCTGAAAACGCCTTTGATAGTTCAGGATATACAGATGAAAAGACACACCTTCATGTTGTGAACGAAAGTGAGGTGGTGAGTTTCTGATTCCATCGATTCACGAAGGTGCCCCTGCCGTGTCCCTCTCACCTGTGACGTCGGATGAGCCGGCCCGCCCGTGCCCTGAGTTTCGATGCCCCGAGTCGGACACCCCCCGGAATTCGCCGTCCATGCACCCCGCCATGAAATGCACCGAGGGACTATGATCCCTTGATCCCAACGTCATAACCCGATGATTTTTATGATGGTTGGTGGGCCCGCCAGGACTCTCACCTATTGACGTCGGATAAGTCTGCCTGCTCGGTTCAAACTGAGTCTCGACGCCCCGACATAGACGGTCCCAGATATGCGCCGTTGCGTGTGCTCCATTCGGTCTCTTGGTCCCTATGCCATAACACTATGATTTCCAATGCGCTTCCCGACACATCGGAGTTATTCATCGTCGAGACCTTTACCCTGATATTTAAACAGTACAATTAGTCAATGGCACTCCTTGCATACAAGTCAATCCGACACCGCTGTTGCACCCTTCTTGCATTATGACCAGAGCTTTGCTTGCACTGTTCGTAGTTTCGCTACTTTCCATATTGGTGCTTGTGGCAGTAGTAGGCATTGAATCAACCCCTTTGGTCGAACCTGAAAGGCGCCTGTCCCACCAGGACATCGCGCGAATCAAACAGCTGCTCAGGCAGAACGACCCGAGATACTTGAAAAAGCAGCAAGTTCGCACACTGTTGCTGACAGAACGCGATATGAATTTGCTGCTAAAGTATGCAACCCCCCGTACCCTGAACACCAGCAGTCGGGTAGACATGCGGCCTGAGGGCATGAAGGTGCGGCTGACTGTGAAGCTCCCTGACAGTCCGCTGGGTGGCTACCTGAACATGACCGCCGATTTATCTGGTGCCGATGGCAGGATCCATATCAAACGATTTACTCTGGGCGGGCTTTCACTGCCTGTCTGGTTACTTGAGCCGCTATTACTGCAGGGTCATAGGGTTATGCTGGCGCGATTCGATGAATACCGCACTGCAGTTAACGCCATCAGCAGCTACCGATTCCAAGATGATCGCCTAGTCGTTGTGTATCAATTGGATCCGAAGCTGGTTGAGCGCCTGCAACAGAGTGGTAAAGTGTTTTTACTCCCAGAAGCGGATACCCACCGGATGATCGCCTATCACGAGGAACTGGCCCGCATCTCAGAGCAGTATGTTTCACGCCGCATCTCACTTGGCAAGGTCTTAACCCCCCTATTTCAGCTGGCCGCAGCGCGTACGACCGAGAGCGGCGAACCGCAAGCAGAAAACCGTGCTGTGCTCCTGACCTTGACCATGTACGCCCTTGGCATGAACATTAGCCGGTTTATTGATGTGCCGCTCGAGCCGCCTATACATTCGCTGCAACTGAGCGTACTGGGTCGTAATGACTTGGTGCAACACTATCTTGTTTCAGCTGCTTTGACGGTTTCCGCCGGTAGTGGTCTTGCCGGTGCGATGGGTGTGTTCAAGGAACTCGACGATTCACGCGGAGGTTCCGGCTTCAGCTTTGCTGACCTGTTGGCCGACCGCGCCGGTATTCGCTTGGCTGAAATGGCAACGGGCACGAAACAGCAGGCCAGACTTCTGCAAAAGCGTATGGGCGGTCCATTACTGTTGGAATCAGACTTCATGCCTAACATCGAAGACCTGCCGGAGGGAATCATGGAGCTGGAATTCAAACATCGCTACCAGGATCCTGATAGCGAAAACTATAGGATTATCGAAGACGAAATCGAGTACCGTCTGTCCCATTGTAAAGTGTATAGAGCTCAGGACCGGGGCACCTTATAACTGTGGGATCAAATGCCCTGGAAGGTCAGTGCAGTGCCCAGATGTGACCCCCTCACCCAATGACGTCAAATGAGTCTGCCCGACCGGTCACCTGAGTCGTCCCGCCCCTCGTCGGATCGGTCCCCTGAATTCGCCGTTGCGCAGTCAGAATTAATATAACGACCAGAATGCGTGACTAATCCCGTCGGATTTCTATAACCTATAAACAATGAAAAACGTGGTCTGTCTCCTGTTTTGCAGGCAAAGCCTTCTTCTGATTGCGATGCTGTGTACCGGCATATTCGTCGGATACTATCTGTTGCGCGGCACTGCACCCGATTCGGGCAGTCCGAACGCCAATGCGCCATCGGGCACGTCGGATGTCGCACGCCGGTATAAAGATAACCCAGATGACACGCTTGTCCGACTGCAGCAGCGGCTCACGCAATCCGAGCAGGAGCAGGTATGGTTGGTCGAACGGGTCGCTGCGCTGGAGGCGGTGATCGGAAAGCTCGGGACGTATCCGGATGTCGGTACCGGGACGCCGGCAACAGAAACAAGTGAGGAAACAGAACCCTCAGCACCGGTACAGACCTTCCGCACCAGCGTCGAAGCCCTGATTGCGACCGGTATCCCGGCAGATCAGGCGACCTTGATCCAGGCGCGTCTCGACGAATACGACCTGAAGCAGTTGTACCTTAAGGATCGCGCCAGCCGAGAGGGATGGCTCAACACTGCACGCTACAGAAAGGAACAGCGACAGGCCCAGAATGCATACCGGGAGTTGCGCCCTGAGATCGGGGACGATGCCTACGACCGCATGCTCTATGCCCTCGGGCAGGTCAACCGTGTAGTGGTTCGCGACATCATGCAGAACTCGTCTGCTGAGCAGTATGGCCTGCAAGCCAACGACCGGGTATATGAGTATGGTGGCCAGCGGGTGTTCACCAGTCAGGAACTGAACGATCTGGTTACCCAAGGGGGTGACGCCGGCGCTCTGGTGCTGGTGCGAGTACAGCGGGGTGAGCAACAGATAGATTTCTATCTTCCGCGTGGGCCGATTGGCATCAGGTTAGCATCCAGCCGAGAACTACCTTAGGGTGAAAAACCGCGGATAAAAAAGTTGTCCTCTATCTGGCGGCTGAGTGTGGCCGGATGAACTATTAGTTTCATGTAATGCCTCACCCCCCCTATGAAATGCACCGAGGGACTATGATCCCTTGATACCGGCGTCATAACTATAAGAATTTTATGGAGATGGTGGGCCCGCCAGGACTCGAACCTGAGGACATCGGATGAGGCGGCCTGCCCGGGCAACTGGGTCGTGCAGCCCTGATTAGATCAATGTTGAGAGCAAATTATTATCATGATCCTTTGCTCTGCACGATAGAGTGAATGGTCTCTTTGGCATTTTCCAGTTGTCGAACACGTTTCCACAATTTGTCGGGAGCATGATTGTAGATTTCGAGTAACTCACTCCCGGAAATCCAGACTAGCTCGCGCCGTTTTTTGAACCGACTGACCGTGTCGGTCTCCCATTCCCGATTCAGTACCTCAATATCACGGTACGGAAATTCGATGAAGAACGTTTGCCACTGCTTGGGGTTGAGAGGATTTCCAGGTGCCCGTCTACAACACCAATCTGGGTGACTCGCCAACGTCTCATCAAAAAGTGCTTCAACGATGGGGATCTGGTTCTTGACACTTTCTACAGTTCGACTTGTCTGCTGTACGTCATTGGTGAAATACATTGTCTCGGTTTCTTCGACAAACTCCCGTATGGCGGTCTTCCGATAATCTTCACCCTCTCCCAAGCCGCCACCGAAGTCAATGAAATAGCCGACCTTTCTGCCTGTAAAGGTCTTTTGGAACAAGAAGAATACTTCGCCATTGATAACAGCAAAGGGAATAACACCAGCACCCATCTATTGTTCCCCTGCACTATTTCTTCTAATGCCTGATATATATTCAGGGCTGATCTGTGCTGTATGGAAGTATAGGTCAGATATATTCACCGGATCATGCTCCGTCAGAGGGATGTAGCCAGCGGCTGACAGTCAGATACAGTCATCAATAGAAGTGTACTGATACAGACCTGGCCTTATTTTGCAGGTATCCATATGGCTTCGATCCCCAGGAATTGGTCGCTCATGAAACTATATGAAAAAAACATGTGGGTTGGTCGGGAACTTGTACGCGTATAAGTTGACTTATAAGCATATAAGAGTAATCTGATATACATGTTTAATGAGTGGTTATTTGTATGAATATAAACACAATTCTGAAACGATTGCTGGTTGCCTT
>JBATFE010000264.1:0-2199 GCA_049664445.1 Gammaproteobacteria bacterium | reverse complement strand
CCGTCATACAGCCCCTTGTTGCCTTCAATCAGGCTGATGTCGGCATCGCTTGAGTACTGGCCAACCGCTGCCAGTATTTCCTCATGTGACATGCAATAAAAATCAAGATTGTGACAGGGGCGGCCGGCCGCCTGGCCCAGCCACATGGGGTCAATATAATCCGGGCCTTTCTTGAAAGGCTGGACTGCCAGGCCGCGTTCTGCCAGTGCAGCACACAGCCCCAGGGTCACGGTGGTTTTCCCGGAAGACTTGTGGGCTGCCGATATCAGCAGACGCGACATGAGAGGGCAACAGGGGTTGCCTGACAACAGGCAGCAGCGCTCGGGCGCTGGCTTTTGTTAAGCTTCCCTGGCGGTGTAATGGGGATCAACGTCCTCATCCGCGAGACTTACCGGCATGAATCGCAGCACCCTGACACCGACAAATGTCGCTGCAAGCGCCAGTGCAACACCGCCCACGCCAAGGACGACCTCGGGCAGACTCGGTGCATAGCTGCCGACCACGCCATCGGAAAAGGAGCTGAATACTTCCTTGCCGGGAAACATTTCCATCGGATAGGCCTGCCCGCCAATGATGATGACATACATCTGTGCCAGACCGCCGATGATCACCAGCAGCGAGGCGATGCCGATCCAGCCACGGGATTTCCCGGTTGACGGATGGTACAGCAATACCAGTGGCAGCAGGCTGCCAAGGCCGATTTGTACGATCCAGAACAGCTGGGTGTAGACACCGCCGTCGAGCAGGATGAATTGCTCCACGCCATGATTCTCGGTGATGTACAGGTTGGTGAGGTGGTAGGCGATTACAAAATACAGCACCGCCGCAATGAACACGCCCAGCAGGTTCTTGAGACGAAACAGGATGCTGTCACCCAGCGGCCGATCAGACCACTTGTACATACCCATCAGCACCAGGAGGAAGATCGCCAGCCCGAAGGAGAAGGACATGATAATGAACATCGGTGCCAAGATGGCCGCATCGTAGGCCTGCCGCGCAACCAGGAAACCGAAGATGGAACCGGTACCGGTGGTCAGTATGAGGCGCCAGACAAAGGCACTCAATCCCGCCACCCTGGTGAACCTGTTCATCTTGCGTTCCATCATCATCCACAGATACACGCCAACCACGACCATGAAGCCGGTATAGAGCATGATGTTCCACGCAAAGATGGATTTGAAGTTGTAGTAGGTCATGGCCACGATCAGGCGGTCAGGTCGACCGAGATCGAGAACCAGTACCGCCAGGCCACCCACCAGCAGGGTAATGGCAAGCAGGCCGGAGAGGCGCGCCAGTGGTTTATAGGCCGACTTGTTGAATACCGAACTGATAGAGGCGACATTGAGTGCGCCGGAAGCCGCCACGATCAGGAACACGGCAAATACGTGCGGCGTGCCCCAGACAATCTGGTTGTTCATGCCGGTGACCCAGTGGCCATTATGTTCCATGTACCAGGCGGCACCGAGCGCGGCCAGTACGAACAGGCCCATGAAACCCAGCAGCATGTAGAACGGCTTGCCACCGTCGATTTCCTTGAATTCGAGTTCTTTCATTAGATCCCCCGGTAACGCACGCCGGTATTGAGTTCCAGGTCAGCACGAATCTGGCGGCTGCTGTATTGCTGCAACTGTTGAGAGAGTTCGCTGTCAGGGTCGTTCATGTCACCGAACGTTATGGCATTGTGGTTTTCAGCTGTGCACGCTTCAACACAGGCGGGTGTAATGCCCTTGTCGACGCGATGTACGCAGAAGGTGCACGATTCGACCGTGCCCTTGCCGCGTGGTGAATACGGGACCTGGTCCTGGAGTTGTTCATGGATGAAGGAGCGTGCCTTGTAGGGGCAGGCCATCATGCAGTAGCGGCAGCCAATGCAGATGTGCTTGTCAACCAGCACAATGCCGTCAGCCCGCTTGAAGGATGCACCTGTCGGGCAGACATCCACGCACGGCGGGTGTTCACAATGCTGGCACAGCATCGGTAATGACTGCACGTGTCCGGTCTGCTTGTCTTTCAGTGTGACCTTGCGTATCCATTGTGCATCGGTGCCCGGGCGACCGAAGCCTTCCAGATTATGTTCCTCGTTACAGGCGGTTACACAGTCATCACAGCCGTTATCGCACTTGTTGGTATCAATCAGCATGCCCCAGCGTACGTCACTGCTGACCGGCGTGTCAGCCGCTCTGGCGTTCGCGACTTCAG
>JBATFE010000263.1:0-13528 GCA_049664445.1 Gammaproteobacteria bacterium | reverse complement strand
AGCAATGCCTTGTAGACATCCTCCGCGCTCTGGTGGCGGCTACTGGTATGTTCCAGGATGTCGAGGATCTTCATCCTCGGCAGCGTAACTTTCAGACCGGCCTTGCGTAACTCGCTGGATTCCAATGTGCACTCTCCTTATTGATGCCACTGACTGCGGACTTGCGGTATTATGCGGCCGTTAATCCCCGGGAACACGGCCGATCTGCGAATGAAAAAGCTTCTCATTATTACGACCTGCTTTGCAAGCCTGTCGATCACGGCCTGCTCGAGGTATCAGCTGGTGCATAAAATTGACGTTCAGCAAGGCAATGTCATTACCCAGGACGAGGTTAATCAGCTGGAACCCGGCATGAGCCGACGACAGGTGCAATACATCATGGGTTCGCCGATGATCGCCGACGTCTTTCACCAGGACCGCTGGGATTATGTCTATCTGTTCCAGCCGGGCTACGGCGAGACAGTTGAGGAGCGTATCACCCTGTATTTCGACAATGACGAGTTGTCACGTACCAGCGGCACGACGCACCCGGATGCGGCAGACACTGCCAGCGCCCGACCGCAGCAGGTAACCCTGGTCGTCCCCCCGGAGGAACGCATCGAGCCCGGGATCTTCAACAAGCTGTGGCACTGGATGACATTCCGCAAAGTGGGCGAAAAAAGTTACGTCAGCTCAAAAAACAAATAGCAGTGCTTCGGTTCGACAGATTTTTACCACGGAATCCACGGAAGAACACGGAAATATTACTGGCTAACGCCTTTATTCTTTCGTGTCATTCCGTGGATTCCGTGGCTATTTTTTAAAAATTTCTGGCACTCAGCCGGGGGAAAGCGCTAACAGAAAACCTGTCCTGATCAGCCGCCGGCGCCCTTCTTCATCACCTTGCCCTGCGCAGCACGCTGCTTCCGAACTTCTTTCGGATCCGCGATCAATGGCCGGTAGATTTCCACCCGGTCGCCGGCATGCAGGCCATCCGTCAGCTTGCCCAGCTTGCCGAAGATACCCACCTTGTTCGTGTCCAGATCGATGTCGGGAAACTGTTCAAGGATACCGGACTGCGCGATCGCCTCCGCAACGCTGGCATCGGCAACAACCTCCAGTGCCAGCATCACCTGCCTCTCAGGCAAGGCATAGACCACCTCGACAGGAATTGTTTCAGCGTTTGCCATACACCTCGACCGCACGTTTCTCGAATGCATCCACCAGGGTGTTGGCAATCTTGTTAAAGACCGGACCCACGGCAAGCGCCACCATGTTGCTGGAGAAATCGTATTCGAGAAACAGCGAAATCTTGCTGCCGGCATCACCCAGGGGATCGAAACGCCAGCGCCCGTGCAGATCACTGAACGGGCCAGCGACGAGTTGCATGGCGATTTCCTTGCCCGGTCGAAGCCGGTTACGGGTAGTAAACGACTTGCTCACACCGCTAACGGAAAAGCCTACCCGGGCAGTGAGTTCTTCGCCCTGCTGCGACAGGATCTGCGCATCGCTGCACCACGGCAGGAATTGCGGATAGGCAGTGATGTCACTGACCAGTTCAAACATTTCAGTGGTCGTGTAGGGCAACAGCGCCGAACGATCAACTCTATTCAAGGTAGCCACCTGTCACAGAATCATCAGCCGACTTAAATAAAACTGACGGCCCTGAGGAAAACGATAATAACCGCAACGGGTGTAATGTAACGTACCAGGAACCGCCACAGCTTGTAGAAGAAACCGTCACCCATCGCCAGTTCATCCACCGTCGCGGCACGTGACATTTTCCAGGCCGCGAAGATCGCGATCAGCAAGCCGCCCAGCGGCAGCATGATATTGGCAGTCAGGTAGTCGAGCAGATCAAAAATCGTACTGTCCCTGAATATGCCAATGCCTGACAACAGCTTCAATTCCGACCACAGATTGAAGGACAGCACGGTCAGCAAACCGAACAACCAGGTTGCCAGGCCCGCGATCACGGATGCAAATATCCGCGTCATCCCCCTGTTTTCGACCAGCCACGCAACCGCCGGTTCAATCAATGAAATCGATGAACTCCATGCCGCGAATACCAGCAGCACGAAGAACAGCATGCCGAAAAATGCACCGTACTCCATATGCCCGAAGGCAATCGGCAGGGTCTGGAATATCAAACCCGGTCCGGCACCCGGCTCCAGTCCATTGGCAAACACGATCGGAAAAATCGCCAGCCCGGCCAGTAGCGCCACCAGGGTATCCATCAGTGATACTGCGATGCAGGTTTTTGCGATCGAGGCAGAATTCGGCAGGTAGGAGCCATAGACCATGATGGCACCCATCCCCAGACTCAGCGTAAAAAAGGCATGCCCCATGGCAATCAGAATGCCATTTGCGTTGATCTTGCTGAAGTCCGGCTGAAACAGGAAGCTCACACCCTGATAGAAACCACCGCTGTTCCAGGCATACCCCACCAGTATGAACAGCAGCACGAACAGTGCCGGCATCAGCAGCTTGACGGCCTTTTCCAGACCACCGCTGACGCCGCGGGCGACAACGGTCATGGTCATGACCATGAAGATTGTGTGCCAGGCCAGCAGGCGTTCCGGGTCATTCACCATGTTGGTAAAAATGGTCTGTACCCCGTCAGCGGTTAGACCGGTAAACAAGCCGCTGCCGGTGCGAAAAACATAGGCCAGCGCCCAGCCGGCAATGACACTGTAATAGGAAAGAATCAGAAGACCGGCAAGCATGCCGGCCCAGCCGAGCCATTTCCAGTGCCTGTTGGCATGCTCCTCGGCTGCCAGTGTACGCATGGTATTGATCGGGCTCTGGCGTCCGCGCCGGCCGAGCAGCACCTCTGCCATCATGATCGGGATGCCGATCACGGCAATACAGACCAGGTAGACCAGCACAAACACGCCACCACCGTTTTCACCGGCGATGTAGGGAAACTTCCAGATATTACCCAGGCCGACGGCTGAACCGGTTGCGGCCAGAATGAATGCCAGCCGGCTGGACCACTGTCCGTGAATTGACTCCCGTTTGCTTGCCATGCTCTCCTCTCCGGTTGACGGCACGGGCATTGTCCGTGAAAAGATAGTCGATCACAACCGCGAAACAGGCGGTCACATGTCCTTCGTCAGGTTGATATACTGCGCCGATGGGAAAAAAGAAAATCAAGGCAAAGAGCCACTCCAGCACCATCGCGCTGAATAAAAAGGCCCGCCATGACTATTTTATAGAAGACCGCTTCGAGGCAGGACTCGCGCTGCAGGGGTGGGAGGTAAAAAGCCTGCGCGAAGGCCGTGCGCAACTGACCGAGAGTTATATTGTCGTCAGGAACAACGAGGCGTGGCTGTTTGGTTTTCATATATCACCGCTGCTCAGCGCATCAACACATGTGACACCGGACCCGACGCGTACCCGCAAACTGCTGCTGCACCGGCGTGAACTCGACAAGCTGATTGGCGCGGTCGAGCGCAAGGGTTACACCCTGGTACCGCTGGCGCTCTACTGGAAGAAAGGCAGGGCGAAACTGGAGATAGCACTCGCACGTGGCAAGCACAGCCATGACAAGCGGGCAGCGGACAAGGACCGGGAATGGTCACTCAGCAAACAGCGCCTGTTACGCGGGCACTAGACATCAGGAGCCTGTCCATGCCGCTGTTGCGTATCTGCCGGGAGAAACTGCTGCGGTGTGTGGCGACCAGGCTGATACCCTCAACCGCGACATCATAAATCAACCACTCGTCCGTCACCTGGTGCATGCGGAACATGACCTGCACGACCGGGCCACCGGGCTGATCAACCTCGGCGTTGACAACCGCAAGCCCGTTCTCCCGCTCACCTCGAAGTGGCAGGAAACGCACCGCATTGTCCCCGCAGGCCACCGGCATCATTTTTACCCGTAAAAACCCCATGCAGCTGCAGTCGCGGACAGTCTATACTGTCGTCTCATGCGCCATTTAATTGCCATCCTCAATACATCTGTATAACATGCTGACTTTAAAAGATAAGAACAGGGAGCGGCCTCTATGAAAAGACTCTTTATCCTCCTGGTGCTGTCGCTCATTGCGCTGCAGGCGCGTGCCTTTGAGGCACCTGAAGTCGTGACGGCGTGCATGGAAAAGAACACCCCGGCAAACGGCTCGGTACAACTCATCGAGCTGCGCGCGCGCGACCGCAGCGGTTATGAGCAGATACTTCAGGCTGACACCTACTGGAAACGCTCGCAGGACAAAAGGTCAAGGATCCTGATGCAATTCAACGAGCCTGCTGACGTACGCGGAGCCCGTTTCCTGATCATCGAAAACGAACCGCAGAATGATATGTACATGTATATGCCGGGTTTGTTCAAGGTACGCAAGATAACGTCCAAGCGCATCTCCAGTTCCATACTCGGGACCGATTTTTCCTACGAGGACTATGAACGACTGCATGGCGTTTTTACCGACCTGAAAGCCGAACAATTTCCGGATGAAGTCCTCGACGGCCGTCCCGTCTATGTCATCAACAGCTATCCGGAGGGGAGTTCCGGTTATGAAAAGATAAAGACCTATATCGATATCGAAACCTGCGTCTCGCTGAGAACAGAGCTGTATGAACGCGGTCACCAGCTGCGCAAGACCCTGGTTGTGGACCCGGCCAGAATCAGCAAGCAAGGCAACATCAATGTGCCGCTGGAACTGCTGATGAAAGACCTGCGCGACAAGACCGAAACGCGCCTCTTGGTACAGGAAATAAAGACCGATGTCAGCCTCGATGATGACCTTTTCGACCCCCAACAGCTGAAGAAGAAAAAGGTGCCGGTCACACAGACTGAGGAATGATCTTCATCTACAAAATCGCCGCGCTGGTATCGCGCCACACGGGACTTACCCTGGGCGTCATCCTTGCACTTGCAGTACTTGCACTGACAGCGATCGTTGACCCCCTGACGGGAAACATGCGGCTGCATATTGACCCTTCCGCTAACCGCCTGTTCTCCGAGAACATGCCAGCCAAGCAGTTCTATGACAAGACCCGGCAACTGTTTGGCAGCGACGAGACACTTATTATTACTCTCGCCAGTGATGATATCTTTACCCCGGAGAATGTCGCCACCATCCAGAGAATCACCGATCGCATCACTGAAATCGATGCCGTTCGCAACGTGTTATCGCTGTCAAGCGCAGTCGACATCCGCAGTGTTGATGAAGGCCTTGATATCTCGCCTTTTTTTACCGACTTTGAGGAGGGCACGGCAAGCCTTGATGACACAAGGACACGCATCATGGGCAATCCGCTCTATGCGGGTAACCTGGTATCGGTGGCCGGCGACGTCACCGCCCTGGTGGTGTATTTCAACGATATTTCTGACAGCGAGTATATACAGGGCGGCATCCATGACCGCATCTCGACCATAGTCGACGAGGAACACGGCGATACCGAAGTGTTCATGACGGGGTCGCCTTACTTCAAGTACGCCATGGTTGAACTGCTGGTGGATGATCTGATCTGGACGCCGCCATTGATCACCATCATCCTGGTAATCGTGCTGGCCATTTCCTTCCGTACGCTACTCGGTGTCATCGTACCGCTGCTCACGGTGGCTATCGGGGTCATCATGACACTCGGGACGATTGCGGCACTCGGTTACTCCCTAAGCATGATCTCGGTACTGGTGCCTCCGCTGCTGATGATTCTTGGATTTTCCTACTCGGTGCATGTCACGTCCGAATATCACCAGCAGAGACAAAAACCCGATTCATATGACACGATCATTCTGCAGACACTGAAACACATGACACTGCCGGTCATTCTCACCGGCCTGACAACCATCGCCGGCTTTATTGCGCTGATGGCGAACCCGATCACCGCGGTCAGGGAATTCGGTGTTTTTTCAGCCATCGGCGTGGTCTTCATTACGCTGTTGTCGATAACCTTTACCCCCGCCCTGCTCAAGGCGCTGGATCGCAACCCGGAGGCATGGACAGCTGCCACGCCAGCACCATACGGCATGGGCTTTGACAGGTTCATTGACCGCATTGCGCTGTTTGACCTTAATCACCAGGGCAAGATTTTCATTGCCTTCGGCATACTCTTCCTGTTTGCCCTTGCAGGCATGACCCGTATTCATGTCAGCACCGAGTCGATTACCAACTTTGACAGCGAGTCTGATGTGCGCAAGGGTTTCGATGTCGTCAACGAACAGCTGGGCGGCGCCAACCACTTTTATATCGTCATAGAAGGCACGCATCCGGACGCCTTCAAGGAACCCGAGAACCTGAAGATAGTGCGGGAACTGCAGGACTGGCTGGAACAGCAACCCGAGGTCGGCGGAACACTGTCCATCGCCGATTACCTGATGCTGGTCAACCAGGCCTTCAATGACAACGACCCGGCATCCCGTGTCATCCCGGAAAGCAGGCGGCTGATCACACAACTGCTGTTTCTGAGTTCCAGCGACGAGCTCGACAGAATCGTTGATTCACGCTACAAGACGACCAATATCGTGGTGCGTTCCAGAGTCATCAACTCGGACAGGATGTCGGCATTGCTGGAACGCATCAATCCACGACTTCAGCAATTGCCTGAACACCTGCAACCGGCTGTCACCGGCAACCCGGTACTCATCAGCGAGACACTCACCGACATTATCGTTGGCCAGGCGCGCAGTGTCGGTCTGGCGCTGGTTTTTGTCTACGCCATCCTGACCATCATGTTCATGTCACAGCGTATCGGATTTGTTGCCCTGATACCGAACATCATTCCGGTTGCGGTCTACTTTGGTTCGCTGGGTTTTTTCGGTATCAGCCTCAACCCGAGTACCAGCCTGATAGCACCCATGGTGCTGGGTATCGCCATTGACGACACCATCCATTATTTTTCGCGTTTCAACCGCGAGGTACACCGTCACGCGGACGACAGAAAGGCGACCCTGCTGGCCATGAAGGCGGTCGGCAGACCCGTCACGTTTACCTCGATCGGACTGTGTCTCGGCTTCCTGGTATTGATGACCAGTGACCTGCGCATGCAGGCACACGTCGGCATAATGGCCTCCTATGCACTTGCAATTGCGTGGCTCAGTGATTTCTTTCTGACGCCGGCACTGTGTTCAAGCATCCGCTTTACCACCCTGTGGGATGCCCTGACGCTGGACCTGGGCGAAAATCCGCAGAAATCCATACCGCTGTTGAAAGGGCTGAAGACCTCGCAGGCCCGCATTGTGGCATTGATGGCAAAGATCATCAGGGTACCGAAGGGCCAGCGCCTCATCAATGACGGTGACGCAGCCAATGAGATGTATGTTGTTATCGAGGGCAAACTGAAGACATCCATCAAGGGCGACGAGGGACGCATTGAACTGGCAACGCATGAACGTGGCGACGTGGTTGGCGAGGCCGGGCTGTTTTTCGAGACACGCACAGCGGATGTCGATGTGGACGAAGACAGCCGCCTGCTGTGCCTGAGCCAGGAGAATCTTGACCGGCTCAGCAGGCGCTACCCGTATATTGCAACCAAGGTTTTCAGGAACCTGAACAGGATACTGGCAACGCGATTGTTTACCACAACTCACAGACTTACATAACAATGGCCAGTTAGCTGACAGGCCGGGAGTGGCAATATGGATAACAATAATAATCAGAAAGAAATGCTGGAAATGGTGGAACGTTCGCTGGATGATTTCCGCAAGGGTATGGAGTACCGCGAGCAGCTCAGCATCCGTATCGGGCGGCGCACCACCCAGATCATCCGCTTTGGCATGACCGGCATGTCGATACTCGGGCTGGCGCTGTTCTACCTGATCTTCATCCTTACCAAGGATTTCTCCGATATCAGGAAGCACATGACCGAGATGTCGGGCTATATGAGCAGCATGGAAGTGGATTTTTCTACCGTCGCCGGCAGGATCACCCAGGTACATGAAACCATGCTGGTCCTGAATGAGAACATCAGGGTGATGCCGGCAATGAACAGCTCGGTTGGCAACATGGATACCAACCTGGGTGCACTCAGCAGCGACCTGCGTGCCGTGGTTGAACAGATACAATACATGAATGGCAACGTCACCAGCATGGCTGGCAACCTGCAGCTGCTGAACAACCAGTTCACGGACATGAACCGGACAGTGGGCAGCATGTCCGGAAACATGCACCAGATGGCAAAACCCATGAAGATGCTGCCGTTCCAGTAATAGCCGATGCGTACACGACGATGAAGGGAGGCATCGAGAAACGGCTGCTGATCCATGCCGGTGAACGCAGCAATGTCCTGTACTTCCTGCTGTTCTTCATGCTGGTCAGCGCCGGCATGGCCATTGGCCGCAGCAGTGCCGATGCCCTGTTTCTGAAGCGGCTGGGTATCGAGTACCTGCCGCTGATGTACATCATCCAGAGCCTGCTGCTGGCCGCCGTCAGCCTGGTATATACGGCGTTTGCAGACCTCATCCCTGCCGAGCGATTTTTCCGCAACCTGTTCAGTGTGTTGTTTGTCCTTGTCCTCGGCAGCTGGCTTGTCATCCACACCTCCGGCACTACACTGATCTATCCGGTGTATTACCTGATCTACGAGGTCTCTTCGGAAGTATTGCTGGTACATGCCGCCCTGTACATGAACCAGAACATGACCACGCTGCAGGCCAAGCGACTGGCCCCGCTGGTCTATGCCGGCGCGCAAACCGGCACCATCCTCGGCGGCCTGACGCTGGTGTTCGCTGCACCGCTGGTTGGCACCCAGAACCTGCTGCTGGTCTGGTGCGGCCTGCTGGTCGCGGCATCAGCCGCGCTCTACATCCGCCACAAGCGGCACGGGGCCTCGACCCATTTCCGGGCACCGCGCAAGACACAGCACCAGTTGAATGATTGCCTGCTGCAGATCCGGCAGGGCATAAAATTCACCTATAATTCAAGACTGCTGCGCGCCTCATCGCTGACGCTGTTCTTCATGGTGGTTGCCTTCTATGTCCTCTGCTACAGCGTCAACCGGGTGTATACCCAGACATTCGAGTCGGAAGAAAGCCTGACCCGGTTCTTTGGCCTGCTGACAGCTGTCACCAGCCTGCTGGCCCTGTTCATGCAGCTGTTCGTCACCAACCGCGCCATCAAGCATTTCGGGGTACGTGCCATCAACCTGCTGTTCCCGTGGACGACACTGGCAAGCCTGGCCGCACTGACTGTCAGTTTTGCCCTGCCGGCGGCACTGGTCGGCAGCCTCAACAAGGACGCACTCATGCCGGCCTTCAGGAACCCGGTGCACAGCATGTTCTTCAATGTCCTGCCCGACTATATGCAGGGACGGATCCGCGCCATCTCGGTGGCCGTGGTGCTACCCCTGGCCTTGCTGACAGGCGGCTTCCTGCTGCTGCTGATGCAACGCCTCGATACCCCTGCCTACTTCCTGGTACCGGGTATGCTGGCTGCACTGCTGTACCTGTACTTCAGCAGGAAAATGAACGATGCCTATGTCAGCACCCTGATTGCCACCCTGAAAGAACGCCTGTTTCTGCCCAATGAGCACATGTATGCCGATCTGAATGGCTGCAGTGACGAGGACATGCAGGAGATCATGCAAGGCGTCACGCATACCGACACGGATATCTCGATCGCCTTCTCCAGGGTGCTGGCAGCATCTTTCCCCGACAAGGCCGCAGGCATTATCCTGCAGCGCTCGGCAGGGGAAGACAACGCGGCGGCCGACCGTTATATCAAGCTGCTTGGCACACTGGACATCGCCGTGCATGTCGGGGACCTGCACAAGCGCGCAGCAAACGGCGATGCACACCTGCAGGCCAGCATCCTGCAACTGTTACTGGCCCATGGTGACCCGGATTCGATTCGACAGACAATACGCCTGCTGGACAGCGACAACCCGCGCCTGCAGGCAAGGGCCATCCATGCTGCCCTGCACTACCCCGAGTCCGCTCCCGGGACTGCGCGCATCGTGTCTGTCTGGCAGGCACTGCTGCAGGATGACAGGAGCACGCAACTGGCCGCACTCGACCTCATACCCGACCTGCAGCTCTTGTCGGAAAATGAGCGACTATTGCTTGAGCCCGCCTACCAGGGCGCATTCCCGCAATTACTGAATGACACAGCGGATGACATCAGGATTCGTGCCCTGCGCGGCATGCAATCATGGGTTGGTGACAACTCTGATGATATTCACCACGCGTTGCTGCCCTTGCTGGCCAGTGAACACCCCGGGGTACGTGAAGCCGCGGCAAGGTGCCTGCACCTGGCGAACGATGCACAACGCGAAACCCTGTTGCTGCAGGCAACAGGTGATGCGAACCCGCGGGTACGACAGGCCGGCATCGATACGCTGCATACCATAATGGAACATCACGAAGATGTTGCCCTGCGTTGGATAACGGATAACCAGGGGCCCCTGAGGGCCCAGCAGGCGCTGCTCAAGTCGCTACTGGACGCCGGACTGCCGAAGACAGTGTTCGCCGACATTGCCCGGAAAAAGTCGCAAGAAGCGCAGTTACTGGGACAGGCACTGTCGATAATGGACGCCGATGCCGGTGGGCTCAGTTGCCTGAAGCTGTTGCGTATAACCCTGAAAGAACAACTCGACCAGAACATCGATCTTGCACTGCTGGCGCTGGAACCCCTCTATGAACCCGGTCTGATAGGCATCATCCGTGCCGGCTTTGCAAGCGGTGATGCGCGCCATATTGCAAATGCCTGCGAGGCACTGGAAAATCTCGACCAGCAGGAAATAACGGCCGGTCTGAGTGTTATGCTGCAGAAATCGGTGAGCAATGAGTTCAGCAGTGATGACAACTTCTTCAGTTCGCTCGAGGATGTCGTAAACTGGTGTGTGAAACACCACAACAGCTGGCTCAACCTTTGCGGAGACCAGGCCCTGCAGCCCTTGAACGCGTAACCAAACCATGCCTGACTTGTTTGACCGCCTGATCCTGCTGAAACAGTCGCCGATCTTTTCGATGGTGATGACGGATGACCTGCGCGTGGTCGCCCAGGCGATGGAAAAGCAGCAGTATTTCGCCGGCGACCGCATATTTGAAATAGGCGACCAGGGCGACCACCTCTACATCATCGTGTCGGGCAAGGTGGGTATATCGCTGCAACCAAAGTCATCCAACAAGTCCTATATTGCCACCCTGTCTTCGGGTGACTGTTTTGGTGAAATGAACCTGCTGGATGACCTGCCGCGCTCGGCAACGGCCGAGGTCATTGAAGATACCACCCTGCTGTCACTTGAGAAGACCCGCTTGCGGGGACTGATCCAGAGTTATCCCGACATGAGTATCGGCATGCTGCGCAGCCTGTCGCTGCGGCTTCGGGACGCCAATCAGAAATTGATCAACGGCAAATCACATGTCTAGGCAATCACACATGAAAATTCTGTTGCTGGCCGCGCTGTCAGCCGCCAGCCTGTGGCCGGTGACCGCGACTGCAGCGCCAGATCCTGCAGACAGGCATTACAACAAGATAGGATTCTTTGACGTCCATGTCTGCAACTGGCCCGATCAACCGCTGTTCCTGATGCCGCTGGTATCAACCACGCACTATGCTGACATCGAAAAGGTGGATGTTTTCTACCCCGATGGCAGGCAACTGACAGCGCTCGACCTGTCACGTTTTCGCACCATTGAATCAAAGGATGCGCCGAAAAAACAGGTATTCATCAACCAGCTCAGCATGCCGGAAGATGCCGTCGAGGGCTGGTATTCCGCACGCATCACCCTGAAGAATGGCGATGTATACACTGCCAGCGATTATGTGGTGCCCGCGACACTGACGCGTGCGAGCGGCCAGAATCCGGGTAATGAACAGACAGTGACTGCCATCCCGAAGAGGCTCGTCTGGAATACCGTTCCCGGGGCGACTTATTACCAGGTATTTATCCGCGACCGGTGGGAGGACGACAAGCTGATCTACACCTCCAGGCTGCTGACCGAACCGGCACTGCCCCTGCCGCCCGGCCTGATCGAGGACGGTGGCTACTATTCATGGATCATTCACGCCCGTGATATCAACGAAGACATCAGGCTCGGCGATTTCAACAGCGGCTCACTCAGCTCGCCGGTATCTTTTACCGTCGATGCCAGCCGGTAATCGAGCCCAAGTGAAGGTCCGCTGTTACCAGTGTGAAGGCAGTTTCTGGTGGATGGAAATGCGTTTTTTGTCAACCGAGATATAACCACCGACTTTAAGATCTTTAAGGATACGGCTCACCATGGCACGCGAGGCACCCACCATGTCGGCAATCTCCTGCTGTGTTATCTTCGCGGTGATCAGCTCGCCATTGTCCTGTTCTTCAGCCTGTTCCAGCAGCACACGCGCCACCCGACCGTACACATCCAGCAGTGCCAGGTTGCTGACGTTTTTAGCCAGCATGCGCATGCGCGAGGTCATGGGCTTGATAAGATTAATCGCGATCTCGGGGTTCTTTGACAGACACTTCATGAAATCTTCACGGGAGATCACCATGAACCGGGAGGGCTCGGTTGTCATCACAGAGGCAACACGCGGTTGTTTGTCAATCAACGCGAGATCACCAAAGTAATCCCCGGCACTCTGGTGATTGAGGACCGCTTCACGACCGTCCTCCCCGCTGATATAGACCTTCACACTACCGGACAGAATCACATACAGTGAGTAGGTCTCGTCATCCTGATTGATTACAATTGCATTCTTTTTGAATGACTTGACCGCACCGTGCTGCTCAATCTCGGCCAGCGCGGCGCTAGATAGCCCGGAGAAAAGAGGAACATTCTCTAGCATAATCAGTTATATACTTAATCTTTATATAATATTACATAGGTTATGATGTCGACACCGCCAGGCGGATTAGAATATGTCGGCTCATTCACGTGGTGTCAAGGTAACCCGCAGGCAACTATCAAAAGTATGGCAGGTAAATTAAAAGAGCCACGCGTCATTACCGACCATCGCCGGGAACCGGTCTGCATCCTGCCGGCCGGGTTTTATTTTGACGACCAGCGCTGGGACAGGATCTGGCAACGCTTCGAGGAAAAAGGCGAGGCCCTTTCACACGATGACCTGCGCGATCTGTTCCCCGATGAACCTGCCCTGGTCCCTCGCACCAGCCAGTAACACGGTACCCTATAGCCCGGATTGCGTTTCACTCCATCCGGGGCTACTACTTTATTGACTGGACGACTGCAGCGCGGCAATCCGCTGCTCCAGCGGCGGGTGGCTCATAAAAAGTTTCTTGATACCGCTCCCCAGCCCGCCGGAGATACCAAAGGCGGCAAATTCACCCGGCAGGTCATGTGGTTCATGTTGCCGCTGCAGCGCCTGCAAGGCGCCAATCATCTTGCCACGCCCTGCCAGCGAGGCGCCACCCGTATCGGCCTTGTATTCCCGCCGACGCGAGAACCACATCACGATCATCGAGGCCAGGATAGACAGAAATATCTGCGCAACAATCGACACGACGAAATAGGCCGGACCATAGCCGCGTTCCGTTTTGAACACGACCCGATCAACTACATGGCCAATCACGCGGGACAGGAATATCACGAAGGTGTTAATCACACCCTGTATGAGCCCCATGGTCACCATATCGCCGTTGCTGACATGGGTTATTTCATGAC
>JBATFE010000262.1:0-4158 GCA_049664445.1 Gammaproteobacteria bacterium | reverse complement strand
AACACCTGCAGGAAATCGGGCAGGATGCCCTGCGACTTGCCGGCATGCAGATAGAACAGCAGTTCCTGGGCACGCTCCAGGGCAAAGGTGGGGATGACGACATTGCCACCACGCTTCAGCGTGTCGTTGATGGCCTCATACAACTCCTCAATGGAGGGTTCCAGTTGCTTGTGTTGCCGATCGCCGTAGGTGGTCTCCATCACCACCACGTCGGCGACGGGTGCCTTGTCCGGGTCGCGCAGGATCGGTCGGTCGCTCAACCCCAGGTCGCCGGAAAACAGGATGCGACGTTGTGTGGAGCCCTCGGTCAGCTCCAGCAGGAGGCAGGCCGATCCGAGGATATGCCCGGCATCGATAAAGGTGGCCTTGATACCCGCTGCCAGCTGCAGGGTTTCATGGTAGTGCGCGGTACGACCAAAGAACTCAAGTGCGTTCAGCGCATCGAGGGTGGTATACAGCGGTACGATGACATCCGCTTTCTTACCGCGCTTGCGCGCCCGGCGGTTCAGGTAGCGCGCCTCTTCTTCCTGCAGGCCGGCGGCATCCAGCATGATCAGGCGCGCCAGTTCGCGGCTGGCGGCCGTGGTGATGATCTCGCCGTCGAAGCCGCGATTCACCAGCAGCGGCACGCGTCCGCAATGGTCCAGGTGGGCGTGGGTCAGTAGCAGGTAGTCGATGCTGGCCGGATCAAAGCCGAAGTCGTTGGCATTGTCCTCTTCCAGTTCACGGCCGCCCTGGTAGAAGCCACAGTCGACAAGGATGCGCTTGCCGGCGCATTCCAGCAGGTGACAGGAACCGGTGACGCCCTGTGCCGCGCCATGGAATGAAAGCTTCATGCTGTGTCCTCCCCGGGAACGCCGTCAGGAATCAAGGGTTCACCGCTCTGTTTATACCAGTCAAGGATGCCCTGCCAGGCCTCCTGCGCAGTTTCCGCGAACCAGAAGATGTCGCGGTCCTCGCTGTCAATGACGCCTTCATCCAGAAGAAATTCAAAATTAACGGCGCGCTCCCAGTACTCGCGGCCAATCAGGATGATCGGTACCGGTTTGATGGTGCGCGTCTGGATCAACGTCAGCGTCTCAAACAGTTCGTCCATGGTACCAAAACCGCCCGGAAAGGCGACCAGTGCCCTGGCCCGTTGCAGGAAGTGCATCTTGCGCAGCGCGAAGTAGCGAAAGCGGAAGCACAACTCGGGGGAAATGTAGGGATTGGGGTACTGTTCGAGCGGAATGTCGATATTCAGTCCAATGGTCATGGCGCCGGCATTGAAGGCGCCACGGTTGGCCGCTTCCATGATGCCGGGGCCACCTCCGGTCATAACCACCAGGCGGTTGTCCAGTGAGCCCTCCCCGGATTCGGCAACCAGTCGTCCAAGTGTCTGTGCGTCGTTGTAGTAGCGGCTGTTTTCCAGGATACGCCGGGCGATCTTCAGCCTGCGTTGCAGGTCCCGGTCGTCCGGACCGGCCTGCAATTCGGTTTCCAGCCGTTCTACCCGGTGCCGCGCTGTCTCCGGTTCGGCAATGCGGGTGCTGCCGAATACCACCACGGTGTGCCGGATACCCTGTTCCTTCAGCAGCAGTTCCGGTTTCAGGTAGTCGAGGTGCAGCCGCAGGCCGTGTGCCTCGTCACGTTCCAGAAACTCGACATCCTTGTCGGCACGCCGGTAACTGGGGGCGTGCAGCAGTGCCTGGACCCGGGCCGGTGCAGCGGGATCTTCCTCGAAGGTTTTCGGCTGGCCTTCCGGCAGCGGTTCGCGCCGTTGTCCGGGATCTGGCGGGGCCGGGATGTGCGGCCGGTGCTCGTTATCCATGTCGGTCATGGTGTTCCTCTTTAAGCGCTGTGTATTTGTTATTCAGAATGATCGATGTGTATGTCATTCGGGAAGGGTCTGCCGCTGCCGGTTTCAATGGCCTCTTTAAGGCTCAACAGGAAAACCGCCCACTTGGTGGAGCAGTGGGCCATGAAGTCGGACGCTTCCTTCCAGTGGCTGTGTTTGAAGCGGACAAAGGTTTGTGTGCCGTTGTTCGAGAGAACGAATGAAACCTCGGTGCCCATCCAGTCGACCGGCATTTCACCGCTGTGCCGCCAGCGCACCCATGTGCCGGGCTGCAGTTCGACGACCTCAAAATCGGGGCCGCCACCGTTAAATCTGAAGCGGATAATGGATCCGACATCACCGGCACCCGTGGTATCCGTCGTCCACCATGTTGACAAGCCTTCATCCGTTGTCAGTGCCTTGTACACTTCACTGGCCGCTGCGGCGATACCGACCCTGTGATTGATTTCAGCCATACGGTCGTTCCTCTCTGGCTATGGAATTAACGAAACAGCGTCATTCACCCAGTATCCAGGCACGGGCCTTGTCCATGTCACCATAACCAAATGACTTGATATCGGCGCTGACAAAATGTGTGCCGATGGTTTCCGCCAGGTTGCTGATGACCGAATCGGTGACAAACGCTATGCGCGGTACTTTTTTGTGATGTTCCTTGACAAATGTCAGGTGGGAATGCATGGCCGCAAACGAATCCCAGCCGGGAAAGGATCGGGTGTGAATGATCAGACCCTTGAGGTGGCCTGCAGACTCGATAAACGGGTCAATGATGGCGGCGGCCGAGCGGAAGTCTGTCTCGCTCAGCGGGCCATCGGGTTCCAGTATCGCGATACGGTGTTGCTCGTCCAAACTGGTGGTCAGCATGACTATCCTCCTGACGTGGCGCGAGTGAATTCCGCCTGTTCACTGGCAGTGAGTTTACATGATGGCAATGACGAGCAGGATATAGGCAAGGCTGGAACATGCCAGCCCGGTCCCCCAGACAGCCATCCAGTAGTGTTTGCTGCGTATGCCAGCGAATACAAACCCTGCGCCGATGGCCAGGCTGAGCAGGGCAATGGCCAGGAAGGCGCCCTGGTCCAGGGACATGACCGGTTCGGTCGGAGTCTCGCCAATTCGATAACGCATGTTTTCTGTAATATAGAATGTGCTGTCAAGTAGTAATGGAACGCGGTGCTATGTTCTTGCTGCTAAACGACTGTAATCATACAGGCTCAAACATGCGTGTTTCCAATACCTGGTGACACCGCAGTCGGCTCCCGGTTTTTTCCGGCTGGACGGGACGCACCTTTCAGGTAATTGCCTTGTCAGCAACAGCAGGCTTCCCTAATCTAGACCGCATGAGTCTACTCACCGTCGCCTGGTCTTTCTGTGCATCCGTCTGCCTGATGCTGGGCTCGATCCACTTGCTGTTCTGGCTCAGGAACCGGAGCACGGCTGTTTACCTGCTGTCCTCCCTGATGGCCTTCAGTGCCGGCGTCAGTGCCATGCTGGAACTGGGACTACTGCACACCGAGTCACTCGACAGCTACCGGGTTCTGATGCTGTGGGAGAATGTCGCGGTCTCCATGATACTGGTCCCCATGGTGTGGTTCATTCAGGCCTATTTCGCTACCGGCCGGCGCTGGCTCGCCATGACCATCACACTGTTGTGGCTGCTCGGCCTGCTGGCCAACTTTCTTTCCCCGCACAGCCTGACGTTCATCGAGGTGGGTGAGCTGCAACGCCTGGCGACGCCCTGGGGTGAGGCCTTTACCATCCCGCTGGGCACCGGAAATCCGTGGAAGTTGCTGGCCGACAGCGCCTCGTTGCTGATCCTTGTCTACGTGGGGGATGCGGCTGTTCGCCTGTGGCGTCAGGGGGGCAAGCGTACGGCAACCGTGATTGGCGGTGGCATTATCTTCTTTATACTGCTGGCCGGACTCCATACCCCGCTGGTGGACGCCGGTGTCATTACAACGCCTTACATGATCAGCTTTGCCTACCTGGCCATTATTGTCTCCATGAGTTACCAGCTTGCCGACGATGCCATGCGTTCAGCACAGTACGCGCGGAAACTGCAACAGAGCCAGCAGGTTGTTGAGCGGCTGGCACGCGCCAACCTGCTGGGAGAACTGACCAGTACCCTTGCCCATGAGTTGAATCAGCCGCTCAGCGCTATCCTGAGTAATGCAGAGGCAGGACGCCGTCTGCTGGTATCGGGGCCCGCGAAACTGGCAGATATCGGAGACATTCTTGACGACATCGTCCGTGACGACCAGCGTGCGGCGGATATCATCCAGCGCTTGTCCCGCTTGTTGCAGGCCGGCGAAGCGGTGCGCGAG
>JBATFE010000261.1:0-2828 GCA_049664445.1 Gammaproteobacteria bacterium | reverse complement strand
GCAGTGCCCGCCGTGCCCTGATGCAGTTCGACCTGTCCAGCATTCCGCCCGGCTCTATCATCAACAGCGTCACCCTGAGCATGAGCGTGACCCGCGGCAGCAACCACGTCGATTCGGTCTTTACCGTGCATCCGAACAACTCGGCCTGGGTCGAAGGTGTCGATGGCTGCGGCGTGCGCGGTGGTGGCCAGGGCGAACCCTCAACGGGTGGCGTCACCTGGAACACCCGGCCCGCTAATGGTGTGGCCAGCGCCAGCCTCTTGATCAACAACACGTCACCCGTCTGGGCCAGCACGGCCGCCATGGTCAACGATGTGCAAGGCTGGCTGGACAATCCGGGCAGCAACTTCGGCTGGGTAGTGATCGGCGACGAGACCATCTCCACCTCGACGCGCCGTTTCGATAGCCGCGAGGGTGGTTCCCCACCGGTGCTGACGGTTGATTTCACGCCGACCGGTGACGTGGAAGCCTGTTGTGAAACGGACGGTTCCTGTTCACTCACCGTGGTTGCTTCGGGTACCTGTGGCGGTACGACCCAGGGTCTTGGCAGCTCCTGCGAACCCAACCTGTGCCCGCAGCCGACCGGCGCCTGCTGTAATACGGACAACAGTTGTTCTGATGAAGATGCGCTGGTCTGTGAAACTGGCGGCGGCACCTTCGTCGGCGGCAACTGCAACCAGGCCGACTGCGGTCTGGCGCCGTTCCTCGAACCACTGCCGATACCGGCCGTGTTGCAGCCGACCGGCACCCGGTCCGACGGCGTGCCGCAGTATACCGTGTCGGTCGAGACCGCGAGCCAGAGCGTCCATCCTAATCTGCCCAACACCGATCTGTGGACCTACAATGGCGCCTGGCCATCCTTGACCATCCTGGCGCAGAAGGACCAGCCGATCGAGGTCACCTACCAGAACAACCTGCCTAGTGGCGGCGGTGGCAACCGCGGCAGTAATCTGCTCGAGATCGATACCTGCGCTCACGGTCCCAACTACTTCGGCGACGCCAAGCGCATCGTGACCCACCTGCACGGCGGTCACCTGCCGGCGCGCTTCGACGGCCAGCCCGAGTACACCCTGCTGCCGGGCGAGAGCGATGTCTACCAGTACCCGAACAACCAGAATGCGGGCACGCTGTGGTACCACGACCACGCGCTGGGTATCACCCGCCTGAACGTCTACGGTGGCATGGCCGGCTTCTACCTGCTGGCCGATGAAGAGGACACACTGGGCCCGGGCAACGCGTTTGGTTTCCCGAGTGGCCCGTACGAGATCGGCCTGGCGATCCAGGACCGCAGCTTCAACGTGGACGGTTCGCTGTTCTACAACGCCCAGCTGGAGGATGCGTTCAAGGGTGACTACGCGGTGGTCAACGGCAAGATTTCGCCGTTCCTGAATGTGGACCAGGGCAAGTACCGCTTCCGCATCCTCAATGGTTCGCAGTCGCGCGAGTACATCTACAGGCTGGAGAACATCACCGACCCGGGCAATGACCCGAGCTTCACGCTGGTCGGTACCGACCTCGGCCTGATTGATGAGCCCATCAACCTGGGCAACAGCACCGGTAGCAAGATAGCGCCGGCCGAGCGTCTGGACGTGGTCATCGACTTTGCCGGCATGGCGCCGGGTGATGAAATCATCCTGCGCAACGACGAGCCGACGCCGCCGTTATTGCCGAGTATCATGAAGTTCATCGTCACCGGCAACTCGGGCTACACCGGCGCGATTGCCTCGACCCTGCGTCCGGTAACACCGTTGAGTAACCCCGATGTGACGCGCTATTTCCGACTCTTTAAGGATGCCGGCGCGTCCTGCAAGGACGGTTCGGGCCGCTTTATCAACGAGTGGCTGGTAGAATCACTGGACGGGCCGAATGGCAACGTGATAGGCAAGTACTGGGATGACCTTTCAGAATTCCCGATCCTCGGCAACCGCGAGGTCTGGGAGTTCGAGAACCCGACCAACGTGATGCACCCGATGCACGTGCACCTGGTCAAGTTCCAGATCCTGAGCAAGACCGACCTGACCACCGGCCAGCCTATCCCGCTGGAGCCGTGGGAAGCCAACACCTGGAAGGACATCGTGCGCATCCCGGGCAACGCCTCGGCGCGTATCATCATGGACTTCACCGACTACCTCGGCCGTTTCCCGCAGCACTGCCATATCCTCGACCACGAGGACCACGAGATGATGCGGCAGTTCCAGACCACCAACGATCCGGCCAACTGCAACAATAACGGCAACTGTGATGCAGGCGAGGATTGCGTGAGCTGTGCTAATGACTGCGCCCAGGTTAGCGGCGCCTCCTGCGGCAACGGCCTCTGCGAAGCCGGCGACGGCGAAGACTGCATCACCTGTCCGGCGGATTGCGGTGGCAGGCAAAATGGTAAGGTCTCGAACCAGTACTGCTGTGGTGGTACTAGTAGTAGTGGTACCAACCCGATTGGCTGCGGTGTCGACGCCAATGACAACCGCTGTATCGATGCCAGCGCCGGCCTGGCCTGCCGCGTCGAGGCGCGGGTGTCGGCCTGCTGCGGTGATATGCTGTGTGAGGGCGAGGAGACAATCTCCAGCTGTGGCGTTGACTGTGATCCCAACCCGGTAACAACAACGACGACGACGTCAACTACTACGACGACAGCTGAACCCACGACAACGACTACAGCTGCACCCACGACAACAACAACAGCTGCTGCCACGACGACCACCACAACGTCCACGACGACGACAACAGGGGGCGTAACGACGACCACGCTGTTAGTCTGTACGAGCATCACGGACCGCAACCAGTGCAAGGCTCAGCCGACCTGTCAGTGGAAGAAGAATGCCTGCATC